>CAMAYJ010000024.1 GCA_945862505.1 Bifidobacterium breve
GACGTTCCCACCGAGTATCGGGAGCGAGCGATCGACTTAGGCGCGCAACCAGTTGCGTCACGCGTACTTGTGCGTCGGTTGCGGGCCGCGGGGTTGCGACGAGTGCGGTCAGCCACCGAACTGCAGACTTCTGCTTAGCGTCGGGTGATGGCCAAGTTCCTGGGCTGATTGCTCTCAGCCAGCGGCGATTTCGTCGGCGATCGCTTTCGCCTCGCTTGGGCTGATGCCCGCTCGGCCGACCAGGTAACAGGTGAGCGGAGCAGCAAGGCGTTCCGAGGTGTGGGCCGCCACGCTGGCGAGGTCGAGTAGCGCGTCAATATCGGCCTGAGGAATCGGCTCGAGGCCGAGTCGGGTGGCGAAGGTCGAAATCCATTCCTGTGCATCCATGTGTCGCAGCGTAGATCGGGACGACTCCTAGGCTCTACGCTATGGCTGAAGATGGTGCGCTGCGAGTAACCGCATCGGTAGTGATCCCGGCCAATGAACTGTCGTGGTCGTTCGGGCCAAGCGGCGGGCCTGGCGGGCAGCATGCGAACCGGGCGCACACTCGCGCTGAGGTTCGTTTCGATGCTCAGAGTTCTCCTTCGTTGTCGCAGTATCAGCGCCAGCGAATTATCGATCGATTGGGTGCTGTGGTGACCGTGTCGGCCGATGATGAGCGCTCGCAGTTGCGAAATCGACGGCTTGCCCTCGATCGCCTTCGTCAGAAGTTGGCCGGAGCGCTTCGCGTAGAGACGCCACGCCGCCCGACACGACCAGGTCGCGGCGCAGTTGAGCGACGACTTGAAGCCAAGCGGCAACAGGCAACTCGGAAGAAAAATCGTCGGGGTGGATTCGACGAATAGTTCTCCCTGAGTTTGTCGCGATTAGGTCGACGGCCGATGTGTTGATTCATTAGCCTCGCCGAATGCGCTTTGGATTTAAGACCTCACCTCAACACACCACGTGGCAAGCGATGCTCAATGTGTGGCAAGCAGCCGACGACATCGAACTTTTTGAGTCGGGGTGGAACTTTGATCACTTCTACCCGATTCATTCAGACAACTCTCATGGCCCATGTCTCGAAGGTTGGTCGACGCTTACTGCTCTGGCGCAGGCCACCAAGCGCATTCGCGTCGGCGTGTTGGTAACGGGCCTTCCGTATCGTCATCCCGCGGTGATGGCCAATATCGCTGCAACCGTTGATGTCATTTCGAATGGTCGTCTTGAACTTGGTCTTGGTGCCGGTTGGAACGATGAAGAAGCCGATGCCTACGGAATCAGTCTTGGATCAACACTGACTGAACGTTTTGACATGTTCGATGAAGCGCTTGAAGTGATCGTGTCGTTGCTGACGAATGAAGTCTCGAATTTCAGCGGCCAGCATTTCAACCTGACCAACGCCTATTGCGAGCCGAAGCCGATTCAACGACCGCATCCGCCAATCTGTATTGGGGGTGCGGGGCCGAAACGAACGATCCCTGCTGTTGCTCGATGGGCACAACATTGGAACTTCCCTGGTGGTCCGGTTGATTCGTGGAAAGCATCTCGAGATCTGTTGTGGGCCGAATGCGAGCGCATTGGTCGCGATCCATCCGAGATCATGACCTCGACGCATTTGTTGGCCGATGCCAACGATCCCAGTGTTGCCGTTGCTCAAGCCGAGGCCTACGCCGAAGCGGGGCTTGATATGGGCATTCTCTATCTGCCGCCTCCTCATAGACCCGCGACCCTCGAAGCTCACGCTGTCGCACTCCAGTCACTCGCTGACTGAACGCTTTTCACTTCCCCCCCTAAGGATTCACAATGGAAATCGGAATTTTCAGCCAGCCGGAAACTGTCGACAAAGCCGTTGAACACGCACGACTTTTTGCCGATGCGGGTTTTGGTTCGTATTGGATGCCACAGATCTTTGGTCTCGACACACTCACTGCGCTCACTGTTGTTGCACGCGAGGTTCCAAAGATTCGCCTTGGCACTGCAGTGGTTCCGACCTACCCGCGTCATCCCTCGATGCTTGCGGCCCAAGCACGAACCGTGCAGCAAGTTGCCGACGGTCGTTTCACTCTTGGCATTGGGCTCTCACACCAAATGGTGATTGAAGGCATGTTCGGCATGACCTTCGACAAGCCGGTGCGTCACCTGCGGGAATACCTCAGCATCTTGATACCGCTCCTCAACGGCGAAGCTACCGATTTCGCTGGCGAGACACTGCATGCGCATTTGGCGCTCGAGATTCCCGACTCCACACCCGTCGACACGCTTGTTGCTGCACTGGGCACACAGATGCTGAACGTCACTGCTCGCATGGCTCAGGGAACGGCCACCTGGATGACGGGTCCGATCACTATCGGTTCCCATATTGCTCCAACGATCAACAAGGCTGCGGCTGAAGCAGACCGACCCGCACCTCGCATCGTGTGCGCGTTGCCAGTGTGTGTAACCGACGATGAAGCCGGTGCACGCGCCAAAGCTGCAGAGCAATTCCTTGTGTACGGCTTTCTTCCTTCATACCGAGCGATGCTCGACCGCGAAGGTGTGGAAGGTCCAGCCGATGTTGCGCTAGTTGGCAACGCCGCAACAGTTCGTGCGGGCATCGAAAAGGTCTTCGAAGCGGGAGCAACCGAGTTCGTTGCTGTTCCGTACGACAACCGCGACGCAACGCTTGAGATGCTGGCAGGTTTGTTGTAACCAGCGAAGAATCAGACTGGCGCTTCGGCGTGGCGAAACTCGATCGGTTCCACAAAATTTGCAGCAAGATCGATCAGAAGTTCGTCGCGAAGTGATCGGCGTTCGGGGTCGTCCCAAAGGTTGATCTGTTGCAACGGATCAAGGACGAGGTCGTACAACTCGCCCTCGGTTCCGTCGTGCACTGTGCCGGGCTGATAGGTGGTGCACACGAAGTTGTCGCGCATGATCGTGCGCAGATGAATTTCGGTGCCATCGGGCTGGCGACTGTCCCACTCGGTGGTGACACGTTCGAATCCACGAGCGGTGGCATCGGCGTCGTCGATAGGAAGCGGACGACCTTCCATCCACTCGGGCGGCTGCAGGCCAGCAATGGTGCAGAAGGTGGGGGCGAGGTCGAGAAGGCCGACTGGCTTCGAGACGCGGGCAGCAGCATCGATACCGCCGCCGGCCGATGGGGCGGGGCGCCAGATGAGGGGAATCCGCATAAGTGAATCAACGTGATACGGGCCTTTAAATAAGAACCCGAAATCACCCTGAAACTCGCCGTGATCGGTGGTGAACACGATGTCGAGATCGTCACTCCAGCCCTTGGCTTCGATCGCTGCGAGAACACGACCGATTGCTTCGTCAATGAGTTCATTCTCGATATGGGCCATCGCGTTGACTTCGAGAATTTGATCGGCAGTGAGTGTCGCCGGAACCCACTTCGCGGGGGCTTCGTAGTTACTGACGAGTTTTCCGTCGTACCAAAGACGCCAGTGACGTGGTTTGGCGTCGATGATTGCTTCGCGTTCTGCTTGGTTTTGCGGATAGCCAGCGGGAAGATCAAGTTCGCGCCAGTTGACTCGATGAACTTCAGATTCGGGCGGGTCCCACGGGTGATGTGGGTCGGGAAAACTCATCCAGCAGAACCAGTCGTCTTCGCTGTTCAAACCATCGAGCCAAGAGATCGTTCGATCGGCAACCCAATCGGTGTGATACCAATCGCGCGGCACGGCATTGTGTTTGATTTGCGGGGCGCCAGAGTCGCCACCGGGAACATCGCTTACTTCGAGATCACCATCGAGGACCTGGAAGAACATTCCGATTGCTTCGGGATGGTTTTGGCGGATCCAGCGTGAGTAGTGCGTGAAACCGGCAGCACCATGAGTGGCGAGTTCCATGTGATCGAAACCGCGGTGACCTTCGGTTGCGCCAATGAATCCCTGCTGGTTTTCTTCGAATCGAAGGAAGGGATCGAGCAATGGTTCGAAATGACTCTTACCGATAAGGGCGGTGCGGTAGCCGGAGTCGCGTAAGACCGCAGCAACGCTGGGCGAATCGACGGGAAGGGGAACGCCGTTCATCCAGACGCCGTGAGTTCCAACGTTCTGGCCGGTGACCATGGTGGATCGTGAAGGCATGCACACCACATTTTGTGGTTGCGCACGATCGTAGGAAATCCCATCGGCGGCAAATGAGTCGATGTTGGGCGTGCGAGCGACATTGCCGCCGTTGGCGCCGATTGCGTCGTAACGCATTTGGTCGGTGGTGATGAAGAGAATTTTGCGACCCATCAGCGTTGTTCCTCGGTGTGGTCGTTCAACATTCGAGCAAGATTGCCGATGCCTTCGGAGATGACGCCATCGAGCACAAAGGCCATGGGGTCGGGAGAGATTTCGGTTGAGTACATGAGCAGGCAGCCAGGCTCACCGTCTTCGATGACGTCCATCGTCCCGAGGTGATACTTGATGGGCAGCGGGCCGGTGATGCGGTACTGGAATCGGCGCATGCGGTGATCGAGGGTGACGATTTCTTCGTGAACGGGAAGGCCGGCCTTCAACATGAGCGTTCGGTTGTTGCCGTCGACGGTCGCCTCGGTCACGCCGGGGAACCATTCAACGATGCGGGTGGGATCACCCACGATTTTCCAGACGTCTTCGGCAGTCCGGTGCACTCTCGCATGTGATCTGATCGTGGCCATGGAAGCTCCGGGGCAGGGAAGTGCTCAGACTACCGTCAACTACAATGACAATTCATGAACCGGTCTGATCGCCTGCGGGTTGCGTTCCGCTCTGTCGCAACGACGGTGATCAACGCGTCGTGGGAGCGGATTCGTCTCGCTGGTGCAATTAATGCCGAACATCCGTTGGCTCGTCGTTACGGATCTATGGGGCGCGGAAGCTACGTGGCGTTTCCACAAGGCGATTGCTACAACGCTCATGCCATTCATATTGGTGAGGACTGCTTTATCGGGGCTGGTTCCACACTCGCGGTGGGAATGCCCACCGAGACCTATCCGGCCGATACGCCACCCGTGATTGAGATTGGCGATCGCACAACTGTTGGTAAGGACTGCTGGTTCGTGGCGCGCCATTCAATTGTGCTCGAAGCCGACGTCACGATTGCGCCGAATGTGTACTTCACCGATCACAACCACACCTATGCCGATCCGTGGCTTCCGGTTGGCAAACAGGTGTTGCAAGGTTTTTCAGTACGTGTCGGTGCGGGCACATGGATCGGGACAAACGTTGTTGTCTTGCCGGGCACGTCAATCGGTCGTAATTGCGCGATTGCCGCAGGTGCTGTTGTGCGCGGCGACATTCCCGATCACAGCGTGGTCGCAGGTGTTCCTGGTCGCGTTGTCCGTCGTTGGATCGACGGCGAAGGCTGGGTGCCGCCACTTACCAACGAAGTTGTGGTTGTGGAAGGTTGGCCTGTGGGGGTGCGGCCGACTGAAGAACCCGGCAGCTAACGCCAATTAGCGCGTACGCCCGGATTTCACCTTTGTCTTGAAGGCTCCGGAAAGTTCGTCCTGCGTGAACGCATCGCCATTCGGAAGACCAACTGCGAAGCGGTACAGAGCAGTGCGGTAGATCGCACCGAGGGCTGACATCAGGCAGCCGATGACGACAACCCAGATGAGTAGCAACGGGATTCCCGCGAGGGGGAGAGCCAAACTCAGGGCGCCGAAGATCAGGATTCCCGGAAGCATCAGGAGGAATCCGATGAGCCCTATGCCGGCTTGAGCAAACAGGTTTTCGCCCCACGTTGTCTTCAGCAAGTTTGCTGACTTCTTGATGGCAACGATTGGTCCGACGCCTTCAACGATGATGATCGGAAGCACGAGCCACGTCACGACGTTCCAGGCTGCGCCGATGAGCCCGGCAGCGATGTCGCCGAGAAAACCGGCTTTGTCGCGCACGGCTTGAAGCAAAAGTCCGACGGTTGAATTAATTGCCGACCATCCAAGAATTGATGGCGTGCGACTCGTTGCTTTCGAAAATGCTTGTCCCATGGTGAAGCTACCGCCATCGAGCCGTTCGTTTGCAGCAGCGATAAGAGTTGCGGCAAACATCTGGCTAACCAACCCGATGAGGAAAAGGCCGACAATGCCGACGGCCCACGATGCCGGAGTCATGGCGAAATCATCTTGTCCGGGTGCGGGGTTGGCGATGAAGTCGGCAGTGAGAATGACTCCGCCTCCAACTGCCACAGCGATAACGCCACAGGTGACTGCAGAAACAATTGGAATTGCAGCCAGTTTCTTTTCACTCTTCAGAACACCAAAACTTGCTCCAGCGAGTGCTTTGCTATTAGCGAATCTTCCCATTCGCCAAGTTTAGGACAGGCTCTGTTCGAGCGCCAACGATTAGGGCGCCGGGAGTGGGTCGATATCGACGATTTCGCCGTGAGCGCCGTCGGGAAGCAGAAGTTTTGCGGTTGCAGCACAAAGAGCGTCGAGTCTGTCGGCAGTTTTTGCATAGACCTCGAGGCCTTCACCGACGGGATCAGCAATGTCATCGGTAGAAATTCCGGCCGGACGGCCTTGGGGCCGAAGCGCAGCAATGGTGGCGCACCAGTCACGAACCAATTGATCGGGCTTGCGGGGGCCAACTTTGTTTCCGAGTCGGACGATTTCGCCCATAACGAAGGTTCGCTCGATTGCGGAGTGGTCGTGGATAATCACGCCATGAACGTGATCGCGAGTCATGCCGATGATGAGGTCGGCTTCGGCGATGTCTTCGCCTTTGATCCGGCGACTTTCGTGTTCAGAGAGGTCGAGGCCACGAGCCGCAAGCGTTTCAACGGCGTGGTTGGTGGCAGGACCGCCCCAGCCGAGCGTTCCGGCCGAATGCACTCGCGCGTCCATGCCGCGCTGGGCCAGATGATGGGCAAGCAAACCCATCGCCATTGGCGACCGACAGGTATTACCGGAACAGATGATCAAGATTTCGATTGTGTGATCCTAGAAGCCCGTGGACCTATGCGAATTCGTCGAAGCAACAGCGCCATGTCGAACGAAGCGAGCCGCTGCCGCCGGTGAGGGTATCGATCATTTCGGTGGCGTCGTCGCCGTGGTCAACAAGCACGAGCGGGTCATTGTCGTCGCTGTCGATGACGCGAAGCGTGAAACCCGAAGTAGCCGGGCTCGCAAGATGTTTGATTCCATCTCGGAGGTCGGCGGCGGACGCTTCGTTGGTGAGTTGAAAGAGATCGAGAAGTGGCGTCGGCGAGGGTGGCCACCAAAGGGCAGGGAGTGACGCGACAACGAGGCAGTTACGCCGCTCGATGCGGAGATTGCCTAGAAGAAAGTCGGGCAATCCGGGAGATGAACGTGTGTGCTCGAGATAGGCGTCGCTTGTAAGGGATTCAAGAGAGTCAAGGTCGTACATCGTGAGGTACTGCGGTGGATCGTCTTCGCGACGACCGCTCTCCCACTCGAACCGTCGTGCTCGACGGAAACCTGGCAGTGCGAGTTGCTCTCGGTGATGATTGTCGCACCAAGGAGAGAATTGGTCGTGGAGTTGCTCGGGTAACCACGTCGCGAGATAGAGAACCGCGCTCGGGGTAGTAGCGGAGGGATTCGTCATGCTCAGCCTTCAAACGCCGGCAGGGTTGTCAGACCGGCTTGAGTTTCCATGTGAGCGATGAGCTTCCGTTCTTGTTCTTTTCGCTCTTCGAGTGTTCCCGTGAGGCGCTTGTGTGAGATCACCCGGGTCATTGTGGCTGTGGCCATGAGGGCAAGAACAAAGGTCGTGATGTAAATCGCCCGAAAGCCCCCGACAACTGACGCGGCGAGGGCGATACTGATACCCATCGTGGAACCGAGCAGCGCGATCATCCGAAGCGTTGCCATTCCGACGCCGAAGTATTCGGGACTGAGCGCAGCGCCACCGGCCGATGCAACCGCCGGGCGAACAAAGCCATTTGCGATTCCTTGGACAATCAAGGCGATGGTGACGAGGCCCATGTTTTCGGTGTTGTAGCCGGCGAGGAAGAGCAGCATTGAAAGTGCCATTGCGTTCGTGCCGATCAAGCCGCCAAGACGTTCGCCGTATCTTGCGGCAACTCGTCCGCCGATGATCGCACCGAAGCACATTCCGAGGGGCAACGGAAGCATGAGGAATGCGGTTTCGGCGATTGTTTTTCCGAAGCGTTGTTGTAGCAATAGAGGCGCGCTGAAAAACACAGCGTTGCTTGATGCTTGCGAAAGGAATTCAGAGACGGCAGGCATTGAATAGGCGCGGTTGGCAAAAAGGCCGGTGGGCAGAAGTGGGAACTTGGCGCGCTTTTCGATTCGAATGAACAACAAGGCAAGCATCGGAGCGGCAACGAGAAGGCAAAGTTCTGCCGGTTGCGTCCAACCCCAGGAACCACCTCGATCGAGGTAGAGCAGAATCGAACCCGTCGCAAGCATGAGGGTGATTCCACCAGCGATGTCGAAGCCGATATTTGATCGGCGCTTTGTCTCGTCGAGCCAACGCAAACAAAGCGGAAAAAATAACAGTGCAAGGGCTCCCTGAACAATGAAGACGCCACGCCAGCTGAGGAGTTCGACCATCGGGCCGCCAAATGCCAAACCAAGTGCGGGTGCGGCGGCGGAAACGAATGCCCACATGCCAAGTGCGCGTGGTCGCGCATCGAGAGGAAACGTTTCCATGATGATCGCGACGGCGGTGGGGGCAGTGGCGAAGCCAGCGGTCTGACTAATTGTGCGAAAGGTAATGAGAGACGCAGCGTTCCATGACAACGCTGTGAGAATCGCAGCAGCTCCGCAAACGGTAAGACCGATGAGAAAAACGCGTCGTTGACCCTTGAGGTCGCCAAGCCGCCCGAAGGTTGGGAGCATGACCGCACCGATGAGCATCGGAAGCGAAAGCACCCATGAAAGCGTTGTTTGAGATGCGTGAAGGTTGTCGCCGATTTCAGGAAGAGCGGCAACGAGAATGACCGCGGGCCAGCCCGAGACGAATACGCCGAGCATCGTTGCGACGAGTACCCGCCGTTGCTTCCCCCTGTCCACAGGTCGAGACTACCGGTGGTCTGCGGTGACGACAGCGTGTTGACTTGTTCGCATGCGTGGGGCGGTAACGTCTCGGCGTCTGGAGGAGGACCATGGCATCATCAGCTTCAACACTTGTCATCGGATCCAGTTCTGGGATCGGATTCTCGATCGCACAGCGTCTTCGGACTCGCGGTGACTCCATTATCGAACTCCCTTCCACACTTGATCTCACCAACGCCGAAGCGGTTGGCGAGTCACTCCGATCACTGGTTGGCTCCGGATCAGTTGACCGCGTGGTGCTAGCCGCGATTGACCCTTCAGCGTTTCGCTCTGCACCTATCGTCTCGCTCACCGAATCCGAGTGGGACCAAGCAGCGGAGTATCCGATGCGCTCGGCCTTTGTGGCGCTGCAGCAGGCTCATGGTGTTCTTGCTGATGGTGGACGCGTGATTCTTATTCTGCCAACAGTGGCCGCGACGGGCGTCGCTGGTCTTGTTCCGTTATGCACCGCGGTTGAAACAATCCGCGTGATGGCGAAAGCTGTTGCTCGTCGTTGGGGTGCACGTTCCATCACCGTGAACACAATCGAAGTCGAGTTGGCAGCGTTCATGTTGGGTGACAGCGACGCGGGTGATACCGAAGTCACGATGGTTCCGGTGCTCGGTCAGCCGGCCTTGCCGCCCGCTTCCGCGGTGGACGATGTGATCGGACTCATTGACATGCTTGCGTCGCCTGCAGCCGGAGCGATTACTGGCGCACTGTTGGTCGCCGATCGCGGAACGGTGATGCAGCCATGAGCAGTTTGCCCGGATTGATGGAAGGTCGAGTTGTCCTTGTGACTGGGGCTGCTGCTGGCGTAGGCCGTGGTGTTGCTGCGGCCTTTGGATCTGCCGGCGCAATCGTTGGAATTGGTGTGCGCCGTCCGGAAGCAGCTGAGGAAACTGCCGCTGCCGTTGCCGCTACCGGCGGGACTCCTGTGATCTTGCGCTGCGATGTCACCGATGCTGTGCAAAGCGCTGACGCAATCGAACAATTGGTTCGCGACTTCGGCCGACTCGATGCGGTGGTTCACAACGCCGTGAGCGGCCGATCGAGCGAAGCAACCGACTTTGAGAACACGACCCTCGATGAATGGGAAGACCATGCATCAGTCACGGTGCGAGCAACATGGCGACTTGCAGTGCAGGCCTACCCGCACCTTCAAAAATCACAAGGTGCGTATTTGCTCATGAGTTCGCCCGCTGGCATCGAAGGCTCAGAGCGAGCGCCGTTCTACAGCGCAGTTAAGGCAGCACAACGCGGTTTTGTGCGTGCTCTTGCTCGTGAGTGGGGACCCGACCACATTCGTGTAAACAGCGTTGCCCCGTTGGCAATTTCACCAGCGCTCGAAAACATGAAGATCCTCGAACCCGAGCGCGTCAAGCGCATTGAGGGTCTTGTTCCGCTTGGCCGGCTTGGTGATCCCGAAACTGATATCGGTCCGCCGTCAGTGTTCTTGTGCAGCGACGAAGCTCGGTATGTGACCGGTCAAACGCTCGTGGTGAGCGGCGGCCGATTTACCAGTCTTTGAGGCGGGCGCGCAGTTCTTCGTTGTGCACAAACACGGGGAGTTCTTCGCTGTCGTTATAGGTGGGGCGCACTGAGGTTCCGCCGTCGATGCACAACACCTGTCCGGTGACGTAGGCAGACATATCGGACATCATGAACAACACGCCTTTGGCGATGTCGTCGCTGGTGCCACGACGACGCATGGGGATGACTTCGAGATCATTGCGGTCGGTGTCGCCAGCCTTGCGGGTTGATGCGCTTTTTGGCGTAGCGATCGAGCCAGGCGCAACGGCGTTGATGCGAATGTTGCGGCTTCCCCATTCGACGGCGAGCGAGCGCGTGAGCGACAACACGGCGGCTTTTGCAGCGGCATAGGCCGATCCATATGGCATTCCGTTGAGCGCCGAAGTGGTGGCAATGTTGCAAAGCGTTCCCCCGTTGCCTTGTTCAACGAGCCGACGACCAACAGCACGAACGGTGTTGACCGTGGAACCAAAGTTGAGCGCTATGACATCGTCGAACGCGGGATCGTCGCTGGCGAAAGGTGACCATTGCGGTGGCCACATGCCGCCGGCGACCTGCACCGAACCGCGTAGCGGCGCGAGTTCGCAGGCCTTGTCGACAACTTCGGCGACAGCGGCTTTGTCACGACCATCGGCAATGAGTCCGATGTAGGTGGTTCCGTCGGCCTCGAGAGCGTCGGTGCAGACCTTTAACTTTTCGGCGTCGATATCGACGGCAACCACTGACGCGCCGGCATGACCGAGGAAACGACTTATTGATGTTCCGATCCCGCCGCCACCGGCGCCCATAACGACAATAGAAAGGCCGTCAAGACCCCAGGGGCTGGTGAGTTCAGGCATCTTCACTGCCCCAGTGATCGGGGCGAGTTGCGTCGGGTCGGTGCCATCCGCCGCCGGCCCATGTTCCTCCGTCCACATGAATGGAGGTGCCAGTGATGAATCGAGAAAGATCAGATGCGAGGAAGAGTGCGGCGGCCGCAGTGTCTTCGGTGGTTCCGAGATAGCCGAGCGGCGGAAGGAACGCAGGAAGGAACTCTGGGTCGCTTTCGATGAGCGTCGCCTGTAGGCCCTTGTCACCTTCGGAAGGTTGCGCGTCGGGGGAGATTGAGTTGACGCGAATGCGGCGTGCTCCGAATTCAAGAGCGAGCGATTTCGAAAGACTCTCAAGAGCAGTTTTCATCGCGGCGTAAATACCGAAGCCTGGACCAGCCTGATGGGCTTCGATCGATGTGATGTTGATGATCGAGCCGCCATTAGTCATGAGCGGAGCGACACGCCGGATGAAATGCGTTGCTTGGGTGAAGTTCTCGGCGATAAGTGACGCTTCGCCCTTCGGGCTCACATCGAGGAACGGAGAAATGAAAGTGCCACCGGCGTTGTTGACGAGCACGTCAACATGACCATGAGCGGCTGCGATCTTCTCTACAAATGCATCGACCGCTTCACCGTCGCGCACGTCGAGTTCAGCGGTGATCACCGGTCGGCCGAGAGCTTCGATCTGTGCCGCCACATCGGCGAGAAGATCGGCTTGTCGGTCACAGATGGCCAGCGTCGCGCCACATCGGGCGAAGAGGAGAGCAGTATCTCGTCCAATGCCCTCGGCGGCGCCGGTCACGATGGCGACGCGGTCAGTGAGGAGGATGGAACGTTCGTTGAAAAGATGAGCCATGCGCTCACTCTCGCACATCTAGTGACTGCGCGAGATGGACCCGATCGGACGTCGCCAGCGGGTCATCGAAGCCCACACAACCCATGCCATTGCTCCGACTGGAATTTCGAGCAGGTAAACGAACCCGCGGAAAAGGAAAATCGCCGCTGTCGAAGCGTTTTCGGGTCCGCCGAAACTGATGAGAGCCGAGGCGGCGCCCACTTCGACGAAGCCGACACCACTTGGCGTAATCGGGATTGTTTCGAGAAGCCGGGCAAATGCAAAGGCGGCGAATGCTTCGGTGAGCGTGATGCTTTCAATGCCGATGGCGCGAACACACGCGAAGAGAAGGACAAATTGAATGAGGTTGAACAGGAAGATCCAAAGCGTGATCAAGAGCCATCGTTCTCGAACGAGGCCGATGCTCTGATGGCGAAAGTCCAGAACGACTTTGACGACATCGGGAGTGGTCTTGCGATGGATGACTCGGCAGAACCAACCGACGATTGCTTGGCCCAGCCGTCCAATTTTTTCCGCAATACCCTCGCTACGCATAATGAGCCCGAGGACCACTGCCGCAACGACCAGGGCGAGAAGTCCAAGAAGTGTGGGGACGAAGAGTTTGCCCGTCGCGTTGCCCGAGATCATGAGAAGAACGAGCGCAAGCACTGGCATTGCGAGTTTGACGAAAATGTTCCAAATGCCCGATACAAGGATCGACAACGTGACCGATGGTGCGGTGAAACCCCACGACATGTCGATGGCGTAGGAGGCTCCTACTCCTATTGCCCCACCGAACGGCAACACGTTTGAAACAGCGCTGCCGGCAAAGTTCACCGTGAGTGCTTGTGTGCGTTTGAGTCCAGGAAGAGTATTTGTCAATACCCCCGTGTAGGCGAGCATTCCAAGAAACCACAATGCGATAAGCGCAGTGATCTCCCATGCAGACAACTTCGCCATCTGATCCCAGATCTCGGCGTAGTCAGAACCAGTAATTTTTGGAATGACAAACGCGAAAATGATAACGACAACAGAAAGCGAACCACCGATTTCCACGAAGCGGCGGACATTCGATTTTTTGTGAAGTTCGTGACTGACAACCGCGAACGCGTCAGTGGATTCTTCTGCGCTCAGTCCTTGAAGGACTTCGGGAAGGTCTTTTTCGGGAGACTCGGTCATTGACCGACAGAATCGAAGAGGTGGGCGAATGAATCGGGGAGTGCGACGTTGGAATCGCCAGCGAGGACAAACCACTCGGTACTGAATGCGATGGCAAAAATCTCATCGGGCAGACCAAGGAAGATCGAAAGCGTTCGAACGGTGTCGGGCGCGCCGGTTGCTTGCGTGGCATGTGCGGCCATCGAGGCTTTGCGATTCCAGAGAACAGAACTCACATCGACGGTGTGCGTGATCTCTGCAGTTGGTGTGTACCAAGTGGAGAGATCGGCGGGAACGAAATCATCGGGGACTTCAAAGCCCATTCCCTTTGCAAGTTCGATACCGCCAGAAAGAAATTCGCGATCGATTGTTGTTTGCAGTAGGGGAACGCCGAATTTCTCAGAAGCTGCCCAGGCAACGCGATGAACCTGTAGATGATCGGGATGGCCATATCCGCCGTTGCGGTCGTCGGCGAGAAGTAACGACGCGCTTTCTTCAAGAAGAATCGCGACTAGAGCATCGGCGGCCTCATTCACGTTCGCCGCGCAGAACGTGCCTTCGGGCCAAACGCCATTGGTGTCGGGTGCATGGCCTGAGTCGAGATAGTTGAGGAATACGACCCGAGCGACACCGATTGCGGCAGCTGAAGCCTCGGCTTCGGACGAGCGTCGTTGGGCGAGGCCTTCGTTTACTCCTAAGACTCCATCGCCAACATCGCCGGCGTCACCACGGGTAGCGAGCACCAAGATGACTCGGTGTCCTGCTTGGGCGGCCCGGGCCAAGGTGCCGGCATCAAGGAGCGCCTCGTCATCAGGGTGGGCGTGAAAAGCGACCAATGTCCCGTGTGGCATTTGCGCATTCTTACAGGGCGGCGGCGAGGACTACCGTGAACCAGTGTTCGTCCACTGTCCCGAGGAGTCGTGTGACCGACGCCGATGACACCTTTGGTTCCAGTTGTGGACGTCTCAAGATCGCCCTGATCTCCGATTGTTATGTCCCGCGCCTCGGTGGAATCGAAATGCAGGTCCACGATCTCGCTCGTCACCTGCAATTGGCAGGGCACGAGGTGGTCGTACTGACAACAACGCCTGGTCCGGCAGTGATTGATGGAGTGCGGGTTCACCGCATTGATGTTCCGCTCCTGCCATTCGACATCCCGTTTACTCGGAAAGCATTCCGGGAAGTCACTCGTCTCCTCCAAGCGGAGAACGTTGATGTCGCCCAGTTTCATGGTGGCGTTGTCAGTCCACTCGCTTATATGGGGGCGCGTGCGGCGCAGCAGGCAGCGATTCCAACAGTCGTCACCGTTCATTGCATCTGGAGTTATGCAACCCCGATATTCATGGTGCTGAATGCGATAGGTAGGTGGGGTAAGTGGCCAGTGGTGCTTTCTGGGGTGAGTGAGGTTGCTGCGGCCCCCATCCGCAAGATGGCAAGGAAAGGTAGCCACGTTGTTGTACTACCTAATGGGATTGAGAACGATACGTGGCGCGTTGAACCGACTGAACGAGATCCGTCGGTGGTGACGCTGGTATCGGTGATGCGATTGGCGCCGCGCAAACGTCCGATGCACTTACTTCGCATGGTGGACGAAGTGGTTCGCCGCTTGCCCAGTGATTTGCAACTGAAGATGGTCATTATCGGGGATGGACCTGAGCTGTCACGGCTCGAGAAGTTTGTGCGTGCCCACGGACTAAATGATGTGGTGAAGTTGGTTGGTCGTCGCACACGAGAAGAGATTCGCAACATCTTTTCTCGGTCCGACGTTTTTGTTGCACCGGCGAATCTTGAATCGTTTGGCATCGCTGCACTTGAGGGTCGTTGTGCCGGCCTCCCGGTTGTCGCGAAATCACAAACGGGGATCCGCGAATTTGTTCGTCACGAACAAGAAGGACTTCTTGCTGATTCTGATCAGGACATGGTCGAGCAACTGTTGCGAATTGTCACTGATAGGCAATTGCGGGACCGTATAATGGAACACAACCGTGCAACACCATCACCGGTGGATTGGTCCGGTGTGGTCCAGCGCAACGTCGAGGCCTATCGATTGGCGATGAGCCTTCGTTCTTGAACCGAGTGGCCTAGTCCGGCGCTCCGTTGTTGGAAACCGCAGGTTCGACTGAGTTTGAAGAGGTCACTATGGGTCTGCCCCGCCCAGCTCGAGTGACCTTGCGGGCAATGAGATAGGCAACGGTGAAGAGCAAGAATCCTGCGACAGCGTCAAGTACGTAGTGATTGCCGGTGATGACGACGACGTAGACGGTCATGATTGGGTAGAGCACAACGAGGGTCTTTGCCCATCGGGATTTCACCCTTGGGAGTAGCGCAATCAGTGTGAAGAACGCCCAACCGCAGTGCAATGAAGGCATCGCCGCGAACTGATTCGATATTGACTTTATCGTCTCATCGTTGAATGACCAGAACGTGGGGTACTCCACGAGGGTGTCGACAAATCCAAACCAGTTACCAGCGTTCACTCCGTTTAGGAGAATCGTGTCATCAAGTAGGCGCGGTGGCATGAGCGGGAACAAGGCAAAGCCGATGAGTCCGCACAATGTCCCGATAGCAAGTGTGTTTCTGAATAACGAATAGTCATCGGGGAACTTGGAATACAGGAAGACAAGCGTGAACAACGTTGCGGCGACGTACACCGAACCGTAGAAGTAATTAGCGAAAACGATGAGCGGTGTGTAGTTGAGGGCGAAATTCTGCACTGCTTGTTCGTGCCAAATGCCAAAGTTGCGCTGCCAATCGATGATGAGGAGCGCATTTTCGTATGCTTTGTCCGGTTTTCCGGCGGAAAGATTTCGGATTGTTTCATACACGACATCAACGACGATGACGATCAGAATTTCGCGCCACCAGAAGAGCTTTTTCCCGTCGGAAAGAGTGCGCCCGGCAAAGATCTTGCGTTGTGTTGGTGTGTCATCGGAAACTTCCGTCGTGAAATTGGAATCGGTCATGCCGCCACCAGGCGCTGCACCGATCCGCCGGCGGTAACGAAATACAACTCGCCTTGGTTATCTTCAGCAAAGGCCACGAGTGACTTTGTACCGGCTTGCGGTCCGATGGCTTTGTCATCCAACACGATGCCTTTGCGTTGGAGAAGACCTTTGATGGTCCCGCCGCAAAAGTCGCCGTAGATATAGACACCTTGCAGTTCGGTCACCGACCCCCGGTAGACGAACCCCCCGATAATTGGGCAGTCGCTTCCCGTAGTCGGGCTCACCGCGATGGGTGTCTCGAGCGAGGATGGAGCACCGGAAGGACTCGGGCCAGGCTCTTTTCCTTCTTTGAACGGCCATCCGAGGTTGGCGCCCGCTCCGCCACCTTTCGAAGCGGGAAGGTAGTCAATTTCTCCAAATTGCGAGCGGCCGACATCGGCGACCCACATATTCCCGTTGGCGCGATCAAAACTAAATCGCAATGGGTTCTGGACGCCGATGGTCCAGATCTGCGGTGAACCTCCGCTCTTGGCGTACGGATTGTCTGGCGGAATGGCGTAGGGGTCGGTTGCGGACGCTTTTTCTCCGCTGGGGTCGATGCGCAGAATCTTTCCGAGCAGGGACTCTGTGTTTTGGGCCGTCTTGTCTGCACTCCCATTCGGGGAATCGCCGACACCGATATAGAGGTAGCCATCGCGGCCAAGCGTGAGTTGTCCGGAGTAGTTAGTGGTGCCTTCACGAGGGATGGTGAGCAGGACTCGCTTTGAGGCTGGATCAACGATAGGGGCCGGGAGAATGGGAATCGTTTGCGTGGTAGTCGGTGCAGCAGTCGTTGTCGTTGTCGTCGTAGTCAAGGACGTGGACGGAGCGCCGGGAACGGTGGGAACAGGCGCAGTCGTAGGAGGAACAGTGACCGGTGGTGGAGCGGGGTCGGCGACCGTCCATGACGCGATCACGAGTTCGCCTTTCTTATTCACATAGGAAAGGAAAAGAGTTCTGGCATCAGTAGCGAAGGCGATTCCAAGTAGGCCGCGTTCACCTTCGGTTGAGATATCGCCGGAGAGCTCAAAGATCGGGGTGGGGTAAGCCTTAAGGGCACTTCGTTGGGTTTGTCCAAGTTCGAGACTCCACGCTGTTTCAATTTCGATGACCCGCACAGCGCCAGATCGTTGCGTGATCCAAAGCTGGTTGCGCATGGGTCGTGAAACAATGTTCGAGGCTTTGTCGAAACCTTTAGAGACTTCGATAGCGCGAAATGTTTTGGTAATCGAAGTCGGACCCGTACCTGTGTCGACAGCGGTTGTTGCCGTGGCACCGCCACTGGGGTCATTGGAAGAATTTTGTGTCGGAGATGAGCACGAGACGACGGCGATTCCGAGGATGACAGTGACAATGCCGGCGACGGCACGCAAAAGCGTTCCTCGAACTCTGCGTCGGTCATCGGTGTGGGCCATAGCGATCTGAGGCTACCGATGTTTGGCCCACCGATGGGCGCACGCTGAGTCCGATTCGACACCTTTTCGACACGTGGCATTTGTCTTGTTGGGATTGATTCACCGTGCGCTGGTAGGGGGTTGGTTGTGCTTCGCCCATTGGTCCTAGTCACTAAGAGGACCTAAAGAAATGGTCGGACGTTCGCCGTTTCTTGCCTCCACCAACGGCGTTGATGACCGATGTGCTCGGCACACTTGTAGAGGATCGTCCCGTCGCTGGCGAGTCCGTTCCCCAAAAGGAGCGGACTCGAAGAGTCATTACTGAAGTGCCGAGTCGGTGTTCTTGGTCTTCTTACCGGAACCGTGCTGGTTGCACTTGTGTCGATTGCGATCTCACTCAGCGTTTTCAGCGCGCTTGCTATCACTGAGTATTCAACAGCGAAGCGACGAAAGTGGTTGATCGGTGTCGTTGAGCCGCTATCTGCCTGGGCCTAGACGCGTTCAACGCGGAGGCCGAACAAGGCCTTCTTGCACGACAGTGACTGCGAGTTTGCCTTCGCTGGTGAACACCGAACCTGTTGCGAAGCCACGACCGTTTGCGGCGCTTGGCGTTTCCTGAGCATAGAGCAACCATTCATCGGCCCTGAATGGACGGTGGAACCACATGGCGTGGTCGAGGCTGGCCATAAAGACATTGTCGATAGGTCCGAGCGCGTGCGGAAGCAGCGCAGTATCGAGCAAGGTCATGTCAGAGGCGTAGGTGAGCGCGCAGGTGTGCAGCACCGGATCATCTGGAAGCGTTCCTGTGGCTTTCATCCAGATGCGCTGGTACGGCGGCAATTCGCGATGACGGTCTTCGGGTGACCAGTCGCAATTGCGCAGATCAAAAGGCAGATCCATTTCAAATCGGCGATCGTCGTGCTCGGCGGCGATTTGGGCCCATCGTTCTTGCACAGTCGGAAGTGTTTCGGGCGCAGGGACTTCGGGCATTGGTGCGGAATGGTCGAAGCCGTCTTCCGGTACTTGGAATGAGGCGGAGAGGCTGAAGATGGCGCGGCCATGTTGGATGGCCGTAACCCGCCGGGTGGTGAACGAAAGCCCGTCTCGGATGCGCTGGACTTCATATAGAATGGGCACCCGAGAGTCGCCCGGGCGAAGGAAATAGGCGTGCAACGAATGCACGCGGGTTTCTGGTTCGACGGTGCGTGCCGCGGCGATGAGCGCCTGACCAGCCACCTGTCCGCCGAACACGCGTTGCTGTTCGGAAGGGGGACTGATTCCCCTGAACATATTGACCTCGATGGGCTCGAGATCGAGGAGTGTAAGGAGTGCATCTACTGCGGCCTGAGTCACCCTTTCAATCTCCCACATCGGGGAAGGTCGCGTTTGCAGTTGTGCTTCATTAACTGCTGTCGTCCGGGTAGGGTCCGCGTATGGCTACGAGCTTCCCGCAGGGATTTCGATGGGGTACCGCGACCGCCGCACATCAGGTCGAGGGCGGAAACTGGAACAACGATTGGTGGGCGTGGGAACACGCACCGAACACCCCGTGCGAAGAGCCAAGTGGCGACGCGTGCGACCAACTCAATCGCTATGACTCCGATATCGCCCTGTGCGCCGCTCTTGGGTTCGACAACTATCGATTCTCAATTGAGTGGTCGCGAATTGAGCCCGAACCTGGTGAATTCTCGATTGCCGCGCTCGATCACTACCGCCGTGTTCTGGCGTCATGTCACGCTCATGGCATTGAACCAGTTGTGACCTTCCATCACTTCACCACTCCTCGATGGGTGGTCGCAGAAGGTGGATGGCACACAGCATCGACGGTCAATCGTTTTCTTCGTTTCGCGGAAAAATCCGTGAATCATCTCGGTGACCTCATCGGCACGGCCTGCACAATTAACGAGCCAAACATCGTTTCGTTTGTTGGCTACCAAATGGGATTCTTCCCGCCAGGTTCTACCGACGATGCAGAGTTCGCTGCCGCAAACGCGAATTTCATTGATGCCCATCAGCGCGTAGTTCCGGTGCTCAAGGGAGGGCCCGGAGATTTCCCTGTGGGCCTTACGTTGTCGATGGCCGACTACCAAGCAGTTCCACCCGATGATGCCGATGCAATAGCTCGACGTGATCACGTTCGTGCGGTCTCCGAAGATCAGTTCCTTGACATTGTTCGTGATGATGATTTTCTCGGTGTGCAGGTGTACAGCCGCACGCGTGTTGGAGCGAACAGCGTGTTGGGTGGCGAGGAAGGTGTTCCAACCCTTCCGATGGGTTACGAGTTCTGGCCCGAATCGCTCGGCGCATGTTTGCGACGTGCGTGGGACTACACCGGGGGTTCGGTTCCGTTACTCGTGACTGAAAACGGAATTGGCACCAACGATGATTCCCAGCGAGTCGAGTACGTGCAGAGCGCGCTTGAAGGCGTTTTGGCGTGCATCGACGATGGAATCGATGTGCGGGGCTACACCTACTGGAGTCTCATGGATAATTTCGAGTGGGCGTTTGGCTATCGACCTCGATTCGGAATTATCGCGGTTGATCGGGCGACGCAACGACGCACGGTGAAGCCGAGCGGGGAATGGTTGAGCGGCGTTGTCCGCGCAAATGCTCTTTGAGACACTGTCGTCGACTTAGAGCCATGGCCATTGGCAACTAGGGTGATTGGGTCAGGTTCGAACGCGAGGAGCGCCCCGTAATGGGCCACGAAATCAATCAGGAGTTCCCCGCGTCGTCGCATACGGTGACGCCACTTCCTGAAACCTTCGGGGTCCTCGGAAGGGTTGTTTTCTCAATCCGGACTCGTGGGCTTCGTTACGTCCTTGTGGCCGTCGTCAATGTTGTAGTTGGTCAGAGTCTGCTCCTTGCCCTGCAGGGTGTCATGCGGCCAAGTTGGGCCAATGTGGTTGCTGTCGCTATTTCTGCGGTTCCTGCCTATTACATGAACCGGGCGTGGGTGTGGGGCAAGCGGGGCAAGAGCCATTGGAAGAAAGAGGTCCTTCCGTTCTGGCTCTTCACGATCGCCGGGCTGCTCCTTTCGACAATCGCTATCTGGGTGGTCCATCGCTTCACTGATGCCAAGTTGGTCATCAACTTCGTTCAGTTGCTCTCGTTCGGCATTCTTTGGGTTATCCGTTTCTTTGTTCTCGACAAGCTCTTCCACGTTGAAGTCTTCGAGGACGACACCCCCGACGAGGTCTGATCCCATGGATGCAGCAATGAAGGCCGCTGCAGAAGCGGCAAGAGGGTTTATGCCCCCCGATGAGGGTGTCGCGCTTCATGAAGCGGCGCTGCTGGTTGCCGAGGGTGCGTCACCGATGCTTGAGATCGGTAGCTACTGCGGAAAGTCGGGGATCTACCTTGGGTCTGCTGCGAAAGCACGCAACACCATCCTCTTTGCGCTTGACCATCATCGTGGTTCGGAAGAAAACCAGCCCGGCTGGGAATGGCACGAGCCCGATCTCGTCGACCCCGAAGTTGGTGTGATCGATACGCTGCCGCGATTCCGTCGCACAATTTTCGATGCAGGCCTCGAAAGAACAGTCGTTGCGCTTGTCGGCGATTCGCCGACTGTCGGATCAAGATGGGCGATCCCGCTGTCGTTCTTGTTTATCGATGGCGGTCATGGTTCCGAGCCGGCGCATCGTGATTTCGAACTTTGGACGCCATGGATTGAGTCCGGCGGAATTCTTGCCATCCACGACGTTTTCCCTGATCCCGCCGATGGTGGCAGACCGCCGTATGAGATCTATTGCCGGGCGCTTGAGTCCGGCGAGTTCGTCGACGTTTCAGCGACGGGCTCGCTGCGAGTGTTGCGCCGAGTTTGAGCGGCGTTAATCAGTCGGCGCGGTTGTTGATCGAGTCGTGAGAATCGATCTCGACAAGCGGCGGAAGCGCTTCGTGGTCAATGAACAATCCCGATGCCGGTGATGTACGACTCAACGCGTCGGCAGCAAGGATGATGGCTGCATCGGTGTAGGTGGTGCGTTCGTCGGCGGGGAAGTGCACTTCCTCTGGAGAAACGATGCCAGTCCAATAATGCCCGTCATCGCACCGAAGGGCTTGTGCCCACTCGAACAATTTCAGCGCTTGTTCGCGATTGCCAACAGAAAGTTCGGCCATAAGACATTCGCAAGTTTCGGCTGCGGTGACCCATGGTCGGTCACTCACGCATCGAACGCCGCGATTTTCCATGACAAAGGTGTCGCGTCGAGCGTCGAGGCGTGCACGAGCTTCGGTGCGGGTCAGGACGCCGCCAAGAACGGGGTAGTACCAATCCATGGCCCAGCGAGCTTTTGGAGCGAAAGCGTCAGGGGCGTTGCCCAAGCAGTGTTGGCGAATCACGTGTGCAAGACGGGCGGCGCTGAGTTCCCAATCGGGACGTTCATGGCCGAGCAACTCGGCAATTGCGATTGCACAACGAAGGCTGTGGCAAATACTTGAAGAGCCAGTGAGGAGTGCAAAGGACCATGGGGTACCGTCGGCGTGACGCGCCCAAAGGATTTCGCCTCGGGGGGTTTGCAGATCGAGAACGAACTCGATGGCTCGTTCCACGACTGGCCACATGGTTTCGACGAAGCCAGGGTCTCGGGCAACAAGCCAGTGATGCCAAACGCCGGCAGCGATGTACGCAATCGTGTTTGCGTCGAGCTTGTCTTGTTCGATTCCATCAGCGAGGTAGTACTGGTGCCAAGAGCCGTCATGGCGTTGAATATCGGCAAGCCACTGGTAGGCGCGTTCTGCCTCAGGCCGCATCCCGGCGAGATCGAGTGCCATTGCTGCTTCGATGTGATTCCAAGGGTCAGCGTGGCCACCTGGATACCAGAGCACCATTCCGTTGGGCTGTTGCCAATCAGCGATTGCTTCTGCGGTCTGAAGAATCTGTTCGCCAGTGATGATGTCATCGACTGATGGAATTTCGATCATTTCGAACCTGCCATTGCGGATTGGTGAATCGGTTTCGTGGCGTAGACCACAAGCGATTTGCCCAAGATCGGGTTGAGGGCTTTTTCGGTCAGTCGTGTGAGTGGTGGGGCCGAGATGATGTCCCACTCAAGAAATTTTGTGTACGCCTTGACTGCAACGTTGGTTTCGTTGCGTGGACCGACTGCGCAACGCAGCCACCAGTACGGAGCATGAAGTGCGTGGGCGCGGTGTGAACTTCCGGGGAGAAGTCCAGCATCTTTCATTTTTTGCCGAAGTTCTGACTCTGCATAAATGCGAACGTGGCCACCGACTGACTTCGGCGCGTAGTACTCGTCGGAGAGCTTCCAGCAGATCTTCTCGGGAAATTCGGCGGGAACAGTGATGGCGATTGTTCCGCCGGGGCGAAGAACACGAATGAACTCCGAAAGCGCAGCACCGTCGTCAGGGACGTGCTCCATAACTTCCGATGCGATGATGCGATCAAACGACCCATCAGCGAAGGGCAGCTTGGTGCCGTCACCATTGACCGATGTGCACGAAAGCGTTGGGGCGATTTCGCCGGCTTCTTTCATAGCGAATGCCGTTGCCGCGACCTGTTCAAGTTCAGGAACCGCCATGTCACAAGCAACCACGCGAGCGCCGCGGCGAAGTGCTTCAAACGCGTGGCGACCAAAACCACAGCCCAAGTCGAGCAGTCGGTCTCCGGGCCGTAGACCCAATCGGTCGTAATCAGCAGTCAGCATCGGTCAGGCTCCCGGCCGTGTGATGCGTGAACGTTGGAAACGCGGGGCGGCACCAGCTCCGCCGGGACGGCGAGCTTGAATGTGGGGCGTCTCTGCGAGAAGCGCGCGGTAATGCTCAACCGTGCCCGTAGCGGTGTGACGCCAGGTCCACCGATCAATAACACGTTGACGCCCGGCAGCGCCGATGCGATCGCGAAGTTCTGGATCATCAAGCGCGATGCCCAGCATGGCGGCGAGTGCTTCGCTATCGCCGGGAGGAACAACAAGCGCAGTTTCGTTGTGATTCCCAACGACCTCGGGCAATGCTCCACCACTGGTGGCAACGAGGGGAACGCCGCAGCTCATGGCTTCGATGGCCGGCAACGAGAAGCCTTCATACAGCGAAGGAACAACGGCAACCTGGGCCTCGGAATAGAGCTCAATGATGCGTTCTTCGGGGACGCCAGTAATGAAGGTGACGGCATCGCGAAGACCAAGTTCGTCGATGATCCGAGCCGATGGGCCGCCTTCTTTCAGTCGACCGATGACAACAAGCTCAATATGGCGTTCGGTTCGGAGCTTGGCGATGGCCTCGAGGAGATAACGAAGACCCTTCATGGTTACGTCGGCGCTTGCGGTGGTGATGAGGCGTCCAGGGATGCGCGTAACGCTAGGAATGGGCTTGAACAGTTCCTGATCCACACCCACGGGAACGACGTGCAGGCGATCAAGCGGCACTTTTTGATCGGCATGAATGTCGGCGAGTGAATTTTGCGAAACAGTAATGACACGAGGCATGCGAGATGCAACACGTGTTTGCATCTTCGTGAAGCCGTACCAGCGACCCTTTGAGAATCGCTTCCAGGATGTTTCGGCGTGTTCCATCTCGAGACGACGATCAACGGTGATCGGGTGATGGATGGTGGCGAGAACGGGAAGTCCAGCGCGTTCAATGCCAAGAAGGCCATAGCCAAGGCACTGGTTGTCTTGGACAAGATCGAACTCGTTGACACGAGTGCGCAGGTGCTGCCACGCGCGGTAGCTGAATGCGAGGGGCTCGGGGAACGACCCGGCCATGAAGGTTCCGACCTCGATGGCATCGCCGAGGGTCTTGATTTCCGAGGGGAACGGAAGACGCATCGGGAAGGCGTCGTTGTAGATGTCGAGGCTTGGGAGTCCGACAAGGGGGACGCGGGGATCGAGGATTGGGTAGGGCTGGCCGCCGAGCACCTCAACCTCGTGGCCCATATCGACAAGGGCCTTGGTGAGGTGGCGGGTGTACACGCCTTGACCACCTACATGGGGTTTGCCCCGATAGGTGAGGAAAGCAATGCGCAGTGGGAGCTCGCCATCAGCGGCGAGCTCGGTGCGCCCGGAGGGTTCGGGGCGGGGGGACATGGGTCGTCAAGTTTCGTCGGGAGCGTTGACAAAGGTCAAGACAGGGCTGGATCGTTATCCACAGGCCCCATCGGGGCGAGACCAGGCGGGCGAGAATCGCTCTTGCTTGGGTCAGAAGGCGTTCTTCGCTGGGCCTTGGCTCGTCACATCGAGTGCCGAGGCCTCAATTTTGAGCGCAGTGTTGTGAATCGATTGGTCGCGAACCACCAGGCGAGCGCAACGAGGATTATCGAGAGCCAGACGATTGGTAGTGGTCCGATGACTGTTGCAATCGTGTCGCCTGACCGAAGCGCGACATCTTGTTGAAGCACAGCCTGTTCAGAGATTGATGTCCGTTGCACGACGTCGCCTGTTGGCGTCACGATCGCTGACAACCCCGTCGGCGCGGCTTGCAAGACCCACCGACCAGTTTCAATGGCACGCAATTGGCTTGATGCAACTTGTTGCGTTTGCACCTGGGTTAACCAGTAACTCGAACCGTTTGTGGGATTGAGCAGAATCTGGCCACCGTGCAATACGCCATCGCGGGCGCGATTCGTAAAAAAGATTTCCCAAGAGATGGCAACCGCAAGGGTTCCGGCGGGCGTGTGCAGGACTGCGGGTTGTGTTCCCGCAACTGCATCTCGTGACGAGAGCCCACTATTTGTTCCGGCGATACGTTCGAGGAAGCTTCGCAGTGGAACATATTCGCCAAACGGAACACGATGCACTTTGTCGTAACGCTCACCGGAACTTCCGTCGGGCAAATACACGATCGACGCATTTGCGAACTTCGATGAATCGATTCCTTCGGTTATGCCGACAACGAGAGTGGTATCGAGTTTCTTTGCCAGTGCTGAAAGAACAGCGTCCTCAGGGTTGGTAGCAATCGGACCTTCGACCTCGACGACGTTCTCGGGCCAAACGACCAGATCGACGGGGGTGGTTACGAGCGAGGTGGCTTCCACATGACGAAGGAGAACATCGCGAGGATTCGTTTCGCTGGCACGAGTGCCTTGGGGGCCGCCGCCTTGGACGACTGCGGCATTGATGGTGCCGATCTCATGGCCGCTTGGAGCGATGATGGCGACGAACCAAAGTGCAAGAATCCCGATGAGAGTGGCGGTGCCGAGAATATGGCGTCGTTCCCAGAGGGCGGAGAGCGCGACTCCGACGACAGCAACCGCAAACGTCACGCCAATCGCGCAGAACACTCGAGCGATTTGACCGAGAGGAGCACTGGCTTGTCCCATTGCAGTCGTTGCGAGGGGAACGCCACCGAATGGGAAGGTGCAGCGAGCGGCTTCGGCAAGTGTGAATGCGGCCGGAAGAGCAAGCCACCGAACCCATGAACTCGAGCTACGTCCGGGCACTGCGAGACCTGCAACGCCGACGTAGAGACCGAAGACCACGATGGCGATGAGGTAACCGGGAGCGGTGAGATCAACCATCCACAACATCGACGGTGTGAACCACGCTGCGGCGAAGACGATGGAGCGGACGATGCGAGCCCGTGGTTTCGCGTTGCGCAATAGGCGATCCCACATCGCGATGCCGAGAAACGCAAGCGGCCACCAGCCCCAAGGGGGAACCGAGGCGGCAACGCAGAGTCCGGCGATAACGGCGCGTAGGAGTGCTCGCAGAGTGCGCGGATCAATCATTGAGCTAGGCGTGTTGCAGTTGTGTCCGACGGCCGATGCGAAGCGCGAGTTCTCGAACCGCAAGCACAATGAAGAAGATCGCAACTGCAGTGCCAGCCATCGTTGCGCCTGCAGCCGTGTCGAAGTGGTAAGTGATGAGTAGCCCGATAAAGATTGATGAAACGCCGATAAAGCAAGCGGTGGCCATCATCGCTGGAACTCGGCGCACGAGAAGTGCAGCGGTGGCTGGTGGCGCAATGAGTAATCCAAAGACAAGAAGTGTTCCGACCGTGCGGAATGAGGCCACGATGGCGATGGCGATCAGCGTGAGCATCGCGATATGGGCGAGGCGTGGTCGCATTCCGAGCGTGGCCGCTTTGTCGGAGTTAAACGAGAGCGCCAAGAACAAACGGTGGAAAGCAATGACGGCGACCAACGTGAATACGGCGGCCACAGACTGAAGCCAGATGTCGGAGTCCTTTACGCCCAATACCGAGCCGAAGAGGAATGAGGTGAGGTCACCAGAAAACGAACGTGTTCGAGAAATGATGACAACACCAAGCGCAAGCATGCCGACGAAGAGCAGCCCAATACCCGTATCAGTGGACAACTTTGAAGCGCGGTTCACCAGATTGATGCCGATCACCATCACGATGGCGGAAACGAACGCACCAATTGCGATGTCGATGCCGATGATGAACGCGACAGCGATGCCGGGCAGCACTCCGTGGGCAAGCGCATCGCCCATGAACGACATTCCACGGATGACGACCCAGGTGCCGATCAGCGAGCACGCGATTGCAGCAAGAGATCCTGCGAGCAACGCTCGCAGGATGAACTCATACTGAAAGGGTTCGATCAGCCAATCCACAGTTCCCGGAGGCTAGAGCCTGCATTCGCTAGAAGCAGGATCTTCAGCGTCCGCTGAGTCCATTGGCGATAAGGCGAGCCGTTGTGACGATGAGACCGGGGTAGGTCGCCGTTGGACTTCCCGGCTTGCCAAGTGTGTCGGTGGAAAGCTCGACCACGCTGACTTGAGAGCCAACTTCGCGAGCCAGCGATTCGATCAGTTTCGAAGAAACGGTGCTTTCCGAGAAGATCGCTTTCACATTGTTCGCTTTGATGAGTGCGACAAGTTTGCTGAGGTCGGCAGCACTGGGCTCGGCCAAGGTCGAACCTCCGGGGATGACCGTCCCGATCACTTCAAGATTGAATCGTTGAGCGAAGTATTCGAGGGCGTCGTGATTCGTGATGAGTTTGCGCTGGTCGGCGGGGAGTTTGGCAAGGAGTGCGCGTGCTTCGGCTTCAGCGGCACGAGCGGCATCGGCGTAGGTTGCCGCTCGCTGTTGGAATGGCGCGGCATCGAGTCCGGTTGTTGTCGCGAGTTGGGTTGCCACAAGAGATGCCGCTGTAGCCATGCGTTCCGGATCTAGCCACACATGTGGGTCTTCGGAACCGTGGCCGCCTGCTTCTTCTTCGGCGTGTCCTTCTTTTTCGTCAGCAGAGGTGATGGAGAGTGGATCAAGCTCTTCTCCCACATCGAAAACGGGCACGCCATCTTTTTGAGCCCCTTCAAGCGCCGATTCGAGACGCTCTTCGAGCCCGAGCCCGTTCGCCACGATCAAGGAGGCGTCCCGCAATCGCGCGGCCTGTGCCGCGGAAGGCTCAAAGTCATGCGGGTCGGCACCCAGTGGGATGAGGACCTCAACGTTGACCTGATCGCCACCCACCTGACGGACAAGGTCGCCGAGGATTGGCGTGGTTGCAATTACGAGTGTCCGATTCGAGTCGGGGACTGTCGATGAGGTGGCGTCTTTCGAACCACCGCCGCATGAGGCAAGAAGTCCCAGCACCGAGAGGAGGGCCAGCACCGCGAAGGTTGCGGAGCGCTTGCGAGATGTGGTCAAGGACTGCGTGTTGGTCATGGTGACTCCATAGTGGGAATGAGAAGCATTCTCATGCTGCAGGAGTTCGGGAAGTTTCGCAACTCGGGTTTGCGCGACCTACCCAGATTCTTGGGTGTTACTGCCCTGGAAGCTTTAGCCGCGGTGGCAGGACGCGGTCGGCGATGACCGTATAGGGCTGGACCTCTGCCTCAATGGTGATGGCGCCGGCTCGCTCGAATTGCAGAGTGATCGGAATCTTCTGGCCGATGACCAGCGGGGAAGTGAGTCCGCGAAGAAGAAGTTGATTTCCGCCAGGGATGAACTTCATATCGGTGAATCCAGGGATGTCGATGCGTTCCACCGTCATATAGGTCCCGCCTGTCGCAGCGGAATCAGGAGTGCTTGTGGTTGTGGTGGGGTCGATGATCTGCAGCACCACCGAAGCGGCCGCAGGCGAAGAAGCACCAAGCAAGGTGTCAGAACCACCGGCGTTTTGGAGCAGGAAATACGCCCCGGTTGGGTCGTTTGCTGCACCAACAAGTTCAGAGCGAAACAACAGCGTGGGCTCTGGGGACGTAAACGGTCGAATGAACGCGACAAGAACAAGAATGCCGATGCAGAAGACGATGACGTAGAGCGGCGCAAAGCGAATGATGCGCGCGTAGATGTCCGGCTTGTGCTGTGGCGCTGGGACATCTGCGGGGGAATCGGTGGTCATCGACGGTCCGTTTTCGTAGCGATGCCCTCATCCTTACCGCCGCACAGGGCGTTGGTCAGATCGGGGGAGCGTGGGGTTCGTCACCCAAAGAAAGCGTAGTGAGCCAGGCTGCTAATTCATCGATGAGGGGCGTATCGAAGCGATGTCCACCGTCTACCTCGACCCAACTGACGATTGCATCAGCGCGATGAAAGGCCTTCGATGCGGAACGGCCACGGATGGGTTCAATGAGTTCGTCGTTTTTGCCATGAGCAAAAAGTACGAGTCGTTGTGACGCGCGCGAAAGGTCAATGAGCTCTTCGTCGCGACTCGGCAGGTACGACGCGAGAGCAGCAACAGCGCGCGGAGTCACCGTTGAAGTGGGATCGACTAGGTGGGCAAGTGCAAGAGCGCCACCTTGTGAAAAACCAGCGATGACGAGTGCGTCTTCGCTCAGACCGGTTTCGATGAGTGTTGATGCGCACAACGCATCGATCGCACGAAGCGCCGATGCAAGAGCAACAGGATCAGGGCCGTTCTCGTCGACGTTGTACCAGTAGGGGCCGTGATCACTGGGTATCTGGGGCTCGACGACAACAACCAGCCACTGCTCGTTCGGATCGAACGATGCGGCGCGTTCAAGAAATGGTTCGGGCCTATCGCCATAACCAGGAATGAGTACGAGCAGTCGTTCAGGCGTTAAGGGCCCTCGGCGAATGCTGCGCAATGTGTTGGTCATCGAACCCTTCCAGCTGCAGTTCTTGCGCCTGTCCACCAATAGATGGAGTCATAGCGCACCACACCTGAGCTGTTCGGTGAGTGGATCATCATGCCGTCACCGACATAGAGACTCACATGGTCGGGTTGCCCGCCGCCAAAGCCCCAATCGAAGGTGAGGTCGCCGGGTTCGAGCTGGTCGAGCGAAATGCGTTCGACGGCTGCCCATTGGGCGCCAGAGTTGTGGGGGAGTTCAACGCCGAGTTGGGCCCAGACCCATTGGGTGAAGCCTGAACAGTCGAATGCGTAGGGGCCGGCGGCCGAATACACATAGGGAGCGCCAAGTTTGGTTGCGCCCGCATCGACCACGGCCTGGCCTATAGCCATGCGCCAAGCGGCAGCGGTGAGTTGTGCGCCACTTTCGGGAATGGGATTGGTGGCGACAGGGCTCGATGCGGCAGCGGGGGCAAGCATCGGTGCACCCGTACCCGCTGTTGGAGCGGGAAGGGCCGAGGAGGAATCCGGGGCAACCCATAGCCCGAGTGCCAACAGGGCAACGGCCAACACGGGGATGACAGTGACGGCGAGAACGAGGCGGATCCGGCCTGAGGGGTCGATGCTCATTGTTACGAAAGTGTTGCGGTTTCATCGCAGTCTCGCAACGCAGACGTCACATTTTTCTCGTGAAAACGCTCTGAACAGGGAAAATAGGGGTGACATTTTCTGTCACAGTCCCGGTGATTTCGACCTCATTCGAGGTTCTGAGGCCCCAAAAATCTGAGATTGCGCCGTGCTCTCCAGATACTCAGGCGATGGCGGCAGCGGCCTGGCGACCCTGTCGGATGCATGCGGGCAGGCCGAGTCCGTCATAGGCCGCTCCGGCCAAATGGACGCCGGGCGCTTCGGCGCGCACGTCTTCTCGCCAGGCCGCAACGCGAGCGGGATGGCCTGGTCGGTACTGCGGGAGTGCGTGGATCCAGCGGGTGACGCGCCACTCGATCGGCGGAGCTTCGATACCCATCGTGGTGGCGAGATCGAGGGAGAGCGCGTCAACGAGCGAGGAGTCATCGAGGTCGAGGGCGTGTGTGTCGCCAAACTTGCCCGCCGACACTCGCAATATCGCGACCTCGGGATCGTCGAGGTGCGACCACTTGGCCGAGGCCCAAGAGCATGCGGTGAGAGTGGGGAGCGGGTCGGTCTGGGCGACGAGGAATCCGCTGGCATCGAGGGGAACCCCAAGTGAGTTCTTCGATACGGCGAGGGTGACCATTGCCGCTGATGCGTAGTCAAGGTTCGCAAGGTCGGCGGCCGGTTGGGGAGCGAGTGATTCGAGAAGTCGAGCGGTGGATCGTGCGGGTGTCGCAAGAATGATTTCGTCGGCGGCAATCGCTCCGAGTGGCGTGGCCAGAGTCCAACCGCTTCCGTCGCGTGTGATTGCTGAAACCGGACACGAAAGATGCACCGGAATATCAACTTGTGTGATTCGAGCAAGAAGTAAGTCGGTGAGCGTTTGCGTACCAACCGGTATGCCGCGGAACACGGGGAGTTCCGGATCGGTTTTTGCAGAAGCGAGTTGGTCTCGCAACGCAGTGATGAGACTTGGTGAACGGCGGGCGGCAACCGCAATCTGTGCAGCGCCGCCAGCAAGGCTGAGGTGATCGGCATCGCCGGCGTTCACACCAGAGAGAAGAGGCGACACCAACTTTTCATGCACTTCGTCGCCGAGACGAGCGCGAATGAGTTGGCCGACCGATTGATCATCGTCGCCGTTGGGATCGGCACCGTTCGCGCTATCGATCCATTCTGTGCGGGTGAGATCTTGAGCAGCGCGCGCAATTCCATCGGCACTGACAATTCCTGACGCCGCGAGTGCGTCGAGATCAGTTGGAACACCGAGGACGAGTCCGGCGGGCAGGCGATGAAGACCGCCATTGACCCATACGAAGGCGGATTTCTGAGCGGGAGAGGTCAGGATCGTGTCGAGTCCAAGTTCGCGACAGAGATCAATTGCTTCGGGGACTCGTGCGAGGAACGCGTCAGCGCCGCAATCGACGGGACGACCGGCGAACGCAGTGGTGAGGATTTTCCCGCCAACTCGTTCGCTGGCTTCAAGGACAACGATGTCGAGATCGGGTCGTTGTGTCGCAAGCGTGAATGCCGCGGTGAGTCCGGTGATGCCCGCACCAACAACAACGACACGCCGACGTTCACTCATTGAATCTGCGTAACCACGAGATCAGCCAGAGCGTTCATGACAACTTCATCGGCATTAAGCGAGCGCGTGCGACCAAAGGCAAGACCGAGTTCTTCCGCGACCTTCGCTGCTTCGATATCGAGGTCGTAGAGAACTTCGAGATGATCGGCCGTGAAACCTTGCGCACACACCAATACGCCATCGGCAGAACCTTCGGCGGCTATGCGATGAAGCTCGTCGAGAATGTCGGGACCGCGCCAAGGCTCGGGTGTGCGGCCGGCACTTTGCCAACCAAGAGACCAACTTTTGAGTCCGAGATGTTCGGCAACGTAGGTCGCGCTCGCTGCAAGTTCGTCCGGGTACGGATCGTTTTCCAGAACTCGTTCGGGAAGGGAATGAGCAGTGAAAAGCACGGTTGTTCGTTCGGGGAGTTCGGTGAGTGCATCGCGAACTGCCGCAGTAAGAAATTCGAGATAGGCCGATTCGAGATGCCAGTGGTCGATGCCATGCATGGTGAGTCCACGTTCCGTGCCGGCTTCGGCGGCCCGACGCTGGTACTCGCCGACGCTGAAACCGGAGAAGTGGGGGGCGAGCACGATGCCGACGGCATCGGTGATTCCTGCATCGGCCAGCGTTGCGACGCCATCTTCGATAAAGGGGTAGGCGTGTTTTTGGCCAAGCACAACCGTCCATGCCCCGGGCATGCGCGCTTCGAGCGCTGATTCAAGGGCAGCACGCTGTGCTTCGGTGAGGCTGGCGAGCGGCGAGATTCCGCCGATGGCGTCATAACGAGAAATCAGATCAGCGAGTTGTTGCGGCTCTGGAGCGCGACCACGGCGGATGTGTGTGTAGTACGGCTCGATATCTTCAGTCGCGCGTGGCGTTCCGTAGGCCATGACGACAAGACCAATTTTGGATTCAGTACTCATGATGCGACTCCATCGCAGCGTCCTTCGTTGTGTACGAGTTCAACTACACGTTCAAGAATGGTTGGGTCGGTTTCGGGCATGACGCCGTGACCGAGATTGAAAATATGTCCGGGGTTGCCAGCGTTGCGACGCAGCACGTCGCGCGTTGCTTCGGCAACGACATCCCACGGAGCAAAAGCAAGAGCGGGATCGAGATTTCCTTGCAGCGCGATGTTTACGGGCACTCGTGTTCGGGCGACGTCGATCGGCACCCGCCAATCGACACCAACCACGTCGGCGCCGGCACTGGCCATGTGGCCAAGAAGTTCTCCGGTCCCAACACCAAAATGAATGCGGGGAACATTGAGGTCAGCCACTTCAGCAAACACGCGCTGACTGTGGGGAAGCACGAACTTCTCGTAATCGGGAGGACTAAGTGCGCCGGCCCATGAATCAAAGATCTGAAGTGCAACCGCACCATTTTCAATCTGCGAACGCAACGAGACAATGGCGAGATCGGCAAGTCGTTCCATCAGCTTGTGCCAGAGGCCAGTGTCGCCATGCATGAGAGCCTTGGTGCGCGTGTAGGTGCGCGAGGGCTGTCCTTCAATGAGGTAGCTGGCGACGGTGAACGGTGCGCCGGCGAATCCAATCAGCGGCACGGGAAGTTCGCGAGCAAGGATGCGCACGGTTTCGAGTACGTACGGTGTGTCGGCTTCGGGATCGAGAGGACGCAAACGTTCAAGGTCGGCAGCGCGAGAAAAGGGCTGCTCGACGACCGGACCAATGCCCGGCACAACATCGACGCCGAAACCAATTGCGGCGACCGGTACGACGATGTCGGAATAGAGGATGGCGGCGTCGACGCCGTAGCGACGAACCGGTTGCATCGTGATTTCAGCCGACAGTTCGGGATCGGCGATGGCATCGAGGATCGAACCCGATCCGCGTATCGAGCGATATTCCGGCAGAGAGCGGCCGGCCTGGCGCATGAACCA
>CAMAYJ010000025.1 GCA_945862505.1 Bifidobacterium breve
TGGAGTGGTCCGATTGGTTGCACTTTTCCTGGGGTAGTGAAGGGTGGGGTGGTTTACACCGCGGCCAATGTCGATCACTCATGGATTAATGCCGATGCAGCTCGCATCATCGGGGACGCAACTGGGTGTCCTGTGACGATCGTGAATGATGCAGATGCTGCGGGCGAAGCGGAAACTCGCTTCGGTGCGGCACGCGGAAAATCTGGAGTCATCTTGACGATCACTTTGGGGACCGGCATCGGTTCAGCATTGATGATCGACGGAACGCTTGTTCCGAATACCGAACTTGGTCACTTGTGGTTGCGTGGTGGCGATGCCGAGAAGTGGGCGGCGGCTTCGGTTCGTGAACGCCTTGAACTTGATTGGCAGGAATGGACAGCTCGCGTCGACGAGTACCTGTGCTCAGTCGAAAAATTGTTCTGGCCCGACCTTTTCATCATCGGTGGCGGAGTCTCAAAGAAGGCCGACAAATTCATTCCGAATCTGACCTGTCAGACGCCGGTCGTGCCGGCAACGCTTCGCAACGCGGCCGGGATAGTTGGCGGCGCACTTGCCGTAAGCCGTCATCGCGAAAAACATGGAACCGACGGCCAGTCTCACTTGGGAAAAAAGAAGTAGAAGAACGTTCTCAGCGGGTGTGAAGTTCCGTTGGGAGATGAGCCGTATCGGAAAATCGAAAAAGGCTGAATGACAACGACGATGCGATATGCATTGGGCGAATTACGCTGATTGAGGCGTGGAAGGCAACGAAACGTTCCCATTCCCATGGAACGGGTTCGATTCCAAGAAGGTGTCCGAGGCTGACAGCATTCGCACCGGAGTGAGCGACGAAAACAATTCGTGGGCCTTCGTGGTTCATGTCCCAGAGCGGCGGGAACTGACGCGCTCGGGTGCAGCCGAGGTCTGAAAGAAACGCTGTGAGTCCACCTACGACGCGGTCATGGAATTCTCGAAACGATTCCGCACCTGGAATTGCTTCCCACTGCTCATTGAGGGGACGGCGTCGTTGCTGGGCGAACGCTTTCTCGATGACTTCAGACGGAGTTCCCTGCCATTCGGGCGCGCGAATTTCGGCGATCCAGTCATGAGTTTCGGGTTCGAGGTTGAACGCCTCTATTAAGGGCTGAGCTGTTTGTTGCGCGCGAACAAGCGGCGAAACGACCAAACGATCGATCGGAAGATCGGCAAAGAACGAAGGGATGAGCTCGGCCTGGCGATGGCCAATGTCGGTAAGCACCGGATCGTCGACACCACCTCCGTCGATTTCCCATTGTGGTTGTCCGTGACGAATGAAGATCAGTTCCATAGTTGGTCCAAGGGTTAGCCGCGACCTGGTCGGCGGCGATGGCGATTACTCCAGCACCCATGGTGCCAGTGGCGTCGAAGGTCTGGAGCATCCAACGGGACTGCGACGATGTGTCCTGTTCCCGAGGGAATGTCGCGGTTGCATCCCGGGCAGATGTAGGTCTTGTTCGCTTCGTAGGGTTGCACCCGGCGAACATCAACTTCGAGCCCCATTGGGTCGCGCTCGGGTTCGTTCGTCATCTCAACCGAAAAACGCCCAGATGACGAGACCCAGGCAGATGACGATTGCGGCACTGACCATGACATAGTCGAACGGTGTGCGGCGTTGTTGGCGATGCGGATTGAATCCCACCTTCTAAGTATTCCCTGAGAATGACGCGCCCCCGCACGCGGGTTGCGATGGGTCCACTGGTATCGTCCTCAGCCATGCGTTCCCCCCGAGTTCTTGCTGCTGGATTGATGCTGGTTGCTGGCGTGACGATCGTTGCCGCCTGCTCGAGTGGGAGTTCCACGCCGGCCGCACCAGCGGGTGATGCGGTGCTGGTCGAAGGACAGAAGGCCTACTCGCAGAACTGCGCCGGGTGCCATGGTGCCGCTGGCGGCGGAGCGTACGGGCGGAAGTTGGCGGGAGTCGTAACGGTGAAATACCCAAACATCGACGATCAAATTGCCCTGATCACAAATGGGAAGGGCGCTATGCCATCGTTCTCAAAGAAGTTGACGGCTGACCAGATCACGGCGGTCACCCGATATACGCGCGAGGTTCTTGTAGCGAAGTAGTCATTCGCTCGCAACAGTGCGAACGGCCCGTGTGTGTCATTTCAGCAGTTCGTAGTGTCAGTGCCTCGGCGGCAGTTATCGCCCTTCGACCCATTCATTGTCGCGGAGGTTCGATGCTTGCCACCATCGGGTCGGCAACGTTGTCAGGTATCGATGGTGTACCTGTCACCGTTGAAGTGCATGTTGCCAACGGCTTACCCGGATTTACTGTGGTCGGGTTACCCGATGCGTCATGTCGCGAAGCGCGAGATCGTGTGCGCGCTGCACTTCTTACCTCGGGTTACGCGTGGCCCGACCGACGAACAACGGTAAATCTTGCGCCAACTTCGGTGCGCAAAGTCGGGGCATCGTTAGATCTTGCGATCGCGATCGGTGTTCTTGTGGCCAGTGAACAACTACCCGCCGATGTCGTCACCGACCGGGCCTTTCTCGCCGAAGTCGGTCTCGACGGTTCACTCCGCCATGTTCCTGGAGCCCTTTCACTTGCCGCTGCGTGTTCGCAGCCCGAAATCATCGTTGCACCTGACTCATATTCCGAAGCATCGCTTGTGGCTCGGCCGAAGATCCGATGCGCTGCAGATTTGCGAACCTTGGTCGACGCTCTGCTCGCAGAAGCACCATGGCCGCGGCCTCCGGACGAACCCATTGCCGCGTCGAACACTGGCGATGCCGATCTTGCCGATGTTCGCGGCCATCGGCTGGCTCGCTTCGGTCTCGAAGTCGCTGCTGCCGGTGGTCACCACCTTCTGATGGTTGGTCCGCCTGGTTCGGGCAAGACCATGTTGGCCGAACGTCTTCCTGGTCTATTGCCCGACCTTGACGATCACACCGCGTTCGATACCACGCGTGTGCATTCAGCGGCGGGTGAATCAATGGTTGGTGGTTTGGTTCGGCGTCCACCATTGCGCGCTCCGCATCACGGAATGAGCGCAGTGGCCATGGTCGGTGGAGGCTCGCATCGGCTGCGCCCGGGCGAAATTTCGATGGCGCAGGCTAGTAGTACAATATGTTCCATGAAGAGAGCAGCGATCTACTGCAGAATTTCATCGGATCCTCTGGGCGAAAGCAAGGGAGTGGAGCGGCAGGAACAGGACTGCCTCGCCCTCGCAGAAAAAGCTGGGTTTGAAGTGATTGGGATATTCGTCGACAACGACACAACGGCGTTTCGAGGGCGTCCCCGCCCGAAGTATCAGCAACTGATCGAGATCGTTCGCTCAGGAATGGTGGACGTAATCGTTGCGTGGCACCCGGATCGCCTTCATCGCAACATGAGAGAACTCGAGGACTTCATTGATCTCGTAGAAGGCGCAAAGTGTGATGTTCAAACTGTCCGTGAAGGCTCGTATGACTTAACGACTCCAAGTGGGCGGGGCATCGCTCGCGTGATTGGCGCACTGGCGACGGCTGAGTCAGAACACAAAAGTGCGCGGTTGAAACGAAAACATGAGCAGATTGCTCAAGAAGGTCGACTGTCGGGCGGGGGAAGACGTCCTTTTGGCTACGAGGAAGATCGGCTTGCAATTCGAGAAGACGAAGCTGAGTTGATTCGATCTGCGGTTAAGGATGTCCTCAATGGCAGAAGTATTCGTTCGATAACTAACGAATGGCGGAACTCTGGAGTCCCCACGGTGACAGGAGCGCGGTGGACGCCAAATGTCATCAAAGGAATTTTGACTCGAGGACGAATCGCTGGGCTGCGTGAGTTGGGGGGTGACGTCATTGCGAAGGCGGTGTGGCAAGGAATAATCACCCCTGAGGAACTGACTCGAGTTCGAGCGATCCTGCTGGATCCATCACGACGGACGAATCAACGCTCACGTCGCTATCTTCTGACTGGCGGAATTGCTCGCTGTGGACATTGTTCTGCCAACTTGATCGCCCGGCCACGGGCGGATCGCCGGCCTTGCTACGTGTGTGCGAAAGATGTTGGTGGCTGCGGAGGAATCCGTGTGCTCGCTGAGCCACTTGATGACGCAATCATTCAAATGGTTTTCATTGCACTCGAAGGCTCTGGACTTAATAAGGCCTTGTATCGAGGTAAGTCCAAAAAATCAGATACCTCGGAAACGATTCTCACTGAGATCATGAGATTCGACACGAAACTCGAAGAACTCTCCGAAATGTTTGCGGCTGACGAAATTCGAAGAGTTGATTACCTAAATGTCACGAAGGGTTTGCGGGCGAAACGTGAGGAAGCGCAGCGTCGACTTGGAGTGATCGAGGGAAATGCTGCACTTGCACGATTCGCAGGTGGCATCGACGTACTTCGAGCTGCGTGGCCTGAGATGAGCGTTGATGATCGCCGACTTGTGATTTCCTCGGTTCTTGATCACGTTCCGGTCATGCCCGCTGTGAGGGGACGCAACTTCTTCGATGCTGGGAGAATCGGCGAACCAGTTTGGCGTGTCTAACGTGCCCTGATTGGTCCCTCAGTTGCGTTCTAAGCATCTGAATTTCGAAACAGCAGTCATTGGGACACGTTTCGAAAAATGAGAGTCTTTCGCCCGGTTTACTCATAGCGCGACTTAGTAGATTCGTCCTTGTTGGTTGGACTACTGGCGGGTCAGGTAAGTGGCAAAGCAAATTGATTATCGCCGCCTAGTCATTGTCAACTGGCCTAGCTGATGGCTACGTTCGAAAAGACTGAACTGCCTGTTCAATTAAGGGTTCAATTCGAGGAACGCGATTCGAGCACGAGATTCGAGGATGGCTTAGGCTTTTTCGAAATTGATCGGCGAGAAAAGGGCAACTTGTGAAGAGCGGGCAGAAATTTACGACGGGAATCTTTTGTGTATCGATGCTGGGTATGGGCTTGTTGACGGCGTGTGGATCGTCGAGTTCTGAGAAGCCCAAGTCTTCATCGACTAGCAGCACGATTGCGAAGTCAACGACAACCATGATGAGTACCACGACGACTCAAGTCACGACTACGACTACTGCTCCGCCGGTTACAGCGCCTCCTGCGAAATCGGCACCCGCCACTTCGCCTCCGGCAACAGCTGCTCCTCAGCAACAGCCCAGTGTGAGCTACGCAAACTGCGCTGCGGTGAAGGCCGCTGGAGCTGCTCCGCTTTACCGTGGTCAGCCGGGTTACTCGTCAAGTCTTGATCGAGACGGCGACGGTGTGGCCTGTGAGAAGTAGGAAGCTCTAGGTCTGGAAGCACAAGTAGATTCGGAGGTTCTTCGGAACGGGTTTTCGAATTCGAGAAATGCATTAAAGATCTCCCGAATCTGGCCCGTGTCTGGCGGGTTCAAGACGAGCGAGCGAGCGATCCGGTCCCCCCGTCTTCTTTTGACGTGAAATCCTTCAAGGATCTTCATGAGTAACGACGGTCCGTTAGGATTTCGATGAAAATCTCGGGCGGAGGTAGATATGAAACGATTGCGATCGTCTGTTTATGTACTTGGCGTACTGGTGATCGCCGCAGTTCCAAATTCGGGAGTGTTGGCTTGGTTTGGGATTAGCGGTTGGCAGTACAGCGGAGCGTATAACTCCTATTCAGCAGAGATAGCACCGGCGAGGTTTACTGACATCTTTACTTGGCGATTTGGCGTTCCTCCCGGCTACCTGTTGATAGGGGCGGCTCTACTAACTGGACTGTTTCTCATGATGGGCTTCGGCAAGTCGATCGCCGATCCTCGAGTTAGGTATTGCGGTCTAGTGGTCGGCTCTATGGGCGCTGTGAACCTTGTGCTTGTTGCGTTGAATTCGAGCCCTTGGAGTTCTCAGGAAAGCCCAAATGCGAGCCCCTTCACTGCAAACAATAAAGGGCCTCGCTTGACTTGGAGCGAGGTCGCCGACGTTGAGATCGGGCTCTATGTCTCACTTCTCTGCTGCGCTCTGCAGATTGCGTTCGGAATTTACATTGCACTCGGATTGAAACTCGGCTGGGAAGCCGTCGTGGAGTCGCCGGAATTGAAACAAGAGGATCTTCGGCGCACAGCAAAGAATTCTGAAGATGCTCAAATTTCTGACGCCAATTTGTTTTCGAACGATCAGGGACAGGCTTCGAACAGAATTCCGGATGCGATGGCCGCACTCGAATCCCCGACGAAAAAACACTCACGCGAAATCGCTATCAATGCAGTCCTATTTCTCATGGTCGCTCTGATCGGCCTACTCCCATTTTTGTCGTTTGGGGCTCTCGGTATGTCCGTGTCGGTGAACGCATTTAGGACTGAAAAGGGCGAAGACCTGAGGGTCTGGCTCACGGTTATTCCGATTGGTTGGGTCGTGGTCGCCATTTCTGTCATTGCACTTGGTGTTATTGCAATGGGGTTAAGGAAATCATCTCGGCCCACAAAACGGTTCGAGAACCATGCTCTTGGTGGTTTCGGATTAATTATTGGTGCGGGGCTCGTTGCGAGTTGGTACTACGCCAACAAGCAGATTGAGAACGCAATGGGAGCAGCAGTGGGTGAACCCGTCGCTGGTGGAGACCCATTCGCTGCTCTAGGCGCAGCCCTAGGCGCAGCGATGTTTCGCATTTCTTTCACCCCGGCGATTGGCTTTTGGCTGATGCTTGCCGTCGCTCTCGGAATTGCCGGGTACAACTTCTTCCTTATCCGGAAAACTGGAAAGCCGGCACCTTCTCGTGAGGTAATTCCCAACGCGACTCTCGCTGATGGAATCCGCGACTTATCTGAACTTCGAGATCAGGGAATGATTTCTGATGAAGAATTCAGCCTCGCCAAGCGAAAACTTCTCGGGGAGTAATCGACTCTCTGAGTGTGATCAAGAGAATTTAATTATCACACTTTTACCCATAATTATCGCACAGTTTGATATCAACTTTTTGAACGATTTGGGAGAAGTCGGGCGGCTGAAAGTTGAGTCGGGAGGGGACGAAGCAACAACTCGAGCGACTCCAGACGCAGATTGAATTATCACGGTTATTCGATAATTATCTCAAATATTTTGAAAGAAAAGTTTCATGATTCCTCGAAAATTCCCGTTCCAGTTGAGCAGTTGCTTGAGGAATCGAGCTGCAATTTCGCGGGTGGAGAGTTGAATCAATTGATTGGCTTCAGATCATGCCTAAGATTGCCAATGTGAAGCGAAACTTGGCGGCAGTAATGGCGGTATCGACTGCGGCGATGCTGTTCGCTGGTTGCGGCGGAAGTGGCGACACCGAAGCCAAGACTCGCATTCTGAATGGAACTTTCACCCTGAGCGGCTCTAGCAACAGCACACATCCACAGGGAGACGGTGGATTCTGTTATGGAGACGACGGATATGACGATATTGAAGCAGGCCTTCGGGTGGTCGTTGCCGACGGCAACGGCAAAACACTCGCAACCGGATCTCTTGGAAATTCTCGTTACAACGCCGCAGAGCGCGACTGCGTTTTTCCAGTCATCGTCACCACACCTTTGCCGAAGGCGGACTTTTACAGCGTCGAGGTCGGCAGACGAGGTGACTTGACGTATTCCTATGACGAAATGGTGCAACGCAATTGGGCCGTTGCGTTCACGCTTGGCTAGTTGAGCGTTTCCGGTGGCAGTCCGTAGCCGGTGGCTCGCAGGATCTTCTCTAGTTGCTGTGTCGTGAGTTGATTGCCGTATCTGCCAGCGACAACGTCACGCACCGCCGCCGCCGCATCGACGACTGACTGCACCGCCGCATCATCTGACGATGCACTCAATGCTTCGAGTGATGCCATGCAGGCGAGATACTCGGCCGCAACGCTGAGCAGACGGTCGACGAGTTGCTGCGATAGTTGCGGCACCATCTGGTCGAACAGTTCTTCGGGATCTTCTGGAGTCGACATTGCCAAGGCCTCTCATTAGGTGATACCCGAAAGGTACTCATCGAGCGGGCGCCGGGGAGTAGGGGATTCTCATTTGTGATCTGTCGAAGTGTGATTCTCCGGTGACATCAGCACCTCCGCAGCAGCAAGCGGTGCCTACGATCACATGGCGAAAACTTTGGCCGGTGCTGAGATTTAATTATCACACTTTCACCCATAATTATCGCACAGTTTCATATCAACTTTTTGAGCGATTTTGGGCAAATATGTGTCTGGAAGTTGAGTCCTGGTCGGCTGAATCAGCAACGCAAGTTCTCCAACTTCGCGGGTGGGAAGTTGATTCACCTCATTCGTTTCAAATCTTCTTTAGGATTTCCAATATGAAGCGGAAATTGGTGGGAGTCATGGCGGTATCGATTGTGGCGTTGCTGTTCGCTGGTTGCGTGACTGTCGAGGCTCCGAAGGCGGAACCTGCGACCACGACCACGATGTCTAAGGATCAGATCTGTGCGGAGATCTATAAAAAGAATCAAGATGCAATCAAAAGAGGCATCGCCGCTGCAACTGACAAGACTTATGCCTCGATCGAAGGAGAGTCAAGGTTGGAGATACTCAGACTTCAGAGCATTTACGACTCGGCCTTGATGGAGGCCAAGCAATTCGGCGATGAGTTCACAGCCAAGAGTTGCCCCCTTCCGAAGTAGTAGGTCAGCAGTAATCCGAGTTCAGCGTCTTCGGCGGTAATCCTTACCCGGTGCGTGAATCAGAATACGAAACACAATCCTAAATAGTTGTGTATCTCATGTCTACGTTTCATCGAAATTGAGAGAACGTGGGCTGCTTTCATGCGACGTGCGTTAAAGATTTCCTCAATTTTGAGATTGGCGGGGAAGACATGAGAGGGATTCGTTCGACTGTGCTGATACCCCCATCGCTGAAATAATTCGAATGAGAGTCAACTCGTCAGAAACCGAGGGTTGAAGTCCTTGCGTCATGCGCGACTTAGCAACGAGTGACTGAATCACTTCATTGTTTCTCGCGGCACGAAGCTCGTGGACGGTCTCCATGCATACGAGAGAACACCATGAGGTGCCTCACAACTACGGGAATCTCATAGTTCCGATTGATTTTTTTATAGCGACTAGCGCTGTCGGAAAGATTGAACTCGAGATCTCATCGCCACTCAATTTTCGAATGAGTACATCGCGAATTCGGCAAGGAATCCTGTACAATTGTGTAGAGCCAATTTGCTCGTAGTGGCATCGATCCTGTCTCGAGGTTGGCGGCACTCAAGGAACATCAGTGGACAATGGCGCATGGCGGTGTCTTGTTTCTTGACGAAATGGGGGAGTTCAGTGCCGTTGTTCTCGACTCCCTGAGGCAGCCTCTTGAAGAAGGTGTTATTCGTTTGGCGCGAGCCGAGACGCGCGTGGAATTGCCAGCACGCTTTTTGCTCATCGGGGCGATGAATCCCTGCCCATGCGGTGAGGGTGTGGTTCCGGCGGCGTGTCGTTGTTCCGATCGAGCACTTGAGCGGTACCGCAGGCGTCTCTCAGGCCCGCTGCTTGATCGATTCGACCTTCGTATCGACGTGCATCGCCCCGATCCGAGGCAATTGCTAGGTGGAGGCCCGGCGGAATCAAGCGCTGTCGTTGCCGACCGTGTTCGCAACGCTCGATGTCGTGCTGTCGAGCGTGGCGTTCGATGCAATGCCGAGCTTTCATCTTCGGCTCTTGAGCACAGCTCTCCACTCGAAACCAATGCGTCTGCGCTAATCGAACGGTCACTTGAATCTGGCCGTCTTTCGGCACGGGGAATGCGGCGAGTGTGGCGGGTGGCGCGCACCATCGCCGATCTCGAAGGCTACGAAGGCGCTCTCACCGCAGAACATGTGGCCAGCGCACTGCATTTGCGAACTGATCCTGCCTTTCTTGTCCGTTCGTTGGTGAAGTAAGTGGTCAAGTCGCGAATTCCCGACGAAGCGTGGGTTACTGCACTCTCACGCGTGCCCGGAATAGGGCCGGCTCGGCTGCGAGCACTTCTTGCGAGTGACGAACCTGCATCGCTGTGGCGTTCTGTGTGTAACGGCTCACTTCCAAAGGAACTTCCCCCTGATGCGAGTTCCGGCGGTGCCGGGCTTCGACTTCCTCAAGCGCTTCGTGATCAATGGCGTTTCGCGGCAAGAACGATCGATCCCGAGGCGTATTGGAACGCACACGTCGAAGCCGGTATCGGCGTGATGCTCCGATGGTCTCCCTCATTTCCAGAAGAACTCGCCAACGACGATGACGCGCCAGCCATCTTGTTTTGGCTCGGCGATATCGATCGGTTAGCCGGCACACGTGTCGCGATCGTCGGCACACGGCGGGCCAGTCGCTATGGCATCGATGTTGCCAACGAGTTTGCTCGAGAACTTTCTCTTGCCGGCGTCTCTGTCGTCTCGGGACTGGCTCTAGGAATTGATGGAGCCGCGCATGCTGGTGCACTTGCAGTCGAGGGAGCCCCGCCAATTGCTGTGGTCGGGAGCGGGCTTGATCGTGTCTATCCCCGTGCGCATCGCTCCTTATGGAGAGCAGTGGCCGAACGCGGCGTTGTGTTGAGTGAATACCCGTTGGGCTCGTCGGCAGTCGCTTGGCAGTTCCCGGCTCGCAATCGAATCATCGCCGCGCTTTCTGATGTGGTTGTAGTGGTCGAATCGCAATCAACTGGGGGAGCGTTGGGTACTGCAGTTGAAGCAGCCCGGCGGGGCCGAACAGTTCTTGCTGTTCCCGGGCCAATCACGGCACCCAGTTCAGCGGGAACGAATCAACTGTTGTTCGATGGCTGTGGACCTGTTCGTGATGTTGGCGATGTGCTGCTTGCGCTGGGTCGTGAACCAGAACGTCGACGAGTCGCAGCCGAGCAGCGTCCGACTCCCATTGGAACCGCCAAGGATGTGCTGGACGCCTTGCCTTGGCAGGCGATTCCCGTGGAACAGGTCCTCTCCACGACAGGTCTCGAATTGGGTTTGGTCATGCTCGTGCTCGAGCAACTCGAGAACGATGGTTGGGTCTCACAACGCTCCGGATGGATCGAACGGATTGGCCGCGGGGGAGCGAGATGACGGCGTGCGCAGACATCGCCAAGTATCCGAGGGAACGTTCAACTCTCGCCGTTACAGTTTTGTTTGTGGCTCGCGACGCAGACCCGTGGTTTCTTGATGAGTTCCAAGCGTCGCTGACGTCGGTCTCTGCCGCCACCCTGCGCGCGTATCGCAGCGACATCAGTCAGTTTGTTGAATGGGTTGCGCGCCAAGACATCGAAACGCCAGCCGACGTGAGCCGCACGATTTTGCGGCGCTATATCGGCGCCATGACAACGAGAAAACTTGCGCGGCGTTCGATTGCCCGAAAAGCCTCTGCGTTGCGTCGTTACTTCTCATGGCTTGTTCGTAGCGGCCATCTCAATGCCGACCCCTCGGCTGGTCTCAGTGCTCCCGGTTCAACTGGTCGACTCCCACGAGTTCTTCGTGACGATGAACTCACGCAGGTTCTCGACAATCCGCCGGGGACAACTGCGAATGATCCTCCGGCGATTCGCTCTCGAGACGACGCGGTGCTTGAACTTCTTTACGGAAGTGGTTTGCGCGTATCGGAAGTGTGCAGTCTTCGCCCCGAGGACCTCGACCTTGCTCGTCGACGTGTTGTGGTGTGGGGTAAAGGTTCCAAACAGCGCGTCGTGCCGCTGAGTGCTCCCGCAGTCGAAGCGCTTGAACAATGGCTTGGCCATGGTCGGCGCGTGCTGGCCACGGCATCGTCACCATCCGATGCGGTGTTTCTCAATCGCAAGGGAACGCGACTCGGCACTCGGGATGTTCGTCGTCTGCTCGACCGTCGCGCACCTTCCCCGACACATCCGCACGCGTTGCGCCACACCTTCGCTACGCATTTGCTCGACGGCGGAGCCGATCTTCGCGCCGTGCAGGAACTGCTCGGACACTCCGATCTCGCCACAACGCAGCACTACACGCACGTGAGCAAAGAACGCTTGCGCTCAGTGGTCGACTCAACTCACCCACGCGCTTGACCTAGCGATACCGCATCCTCCTTCCCCGGTGAGAACTCATAACCGGAAGGATCAGTGTGCGGTCAACGGTGTTCAGTTTTCGGGCGCGTCTCTTCACGCTCGCTCTTGTTTCTGCAGTCGTGTGTTCGGTCCTCGTGGGCCTGACACCGGTCGCCGCTGCTGCGTCTTCGCCACTGGGGGATTACCGCCCACCGAGCGATGCTCCGATTGTCGACCACTTCCGGCCACCGCCGAAGCCGTGGATGGCCGGCAATCGTGGAGTCGATTACGGCACCGAACCTGGCGCTGAAGTCTGGGCTGCTGGCGATGGCCGGGTGATTTTTGCAGGGCAGGTCGGTGGTCAGTTGCATGTCACCATCGAGCATCCCGACGGATTGCGCACGAGTTATTCATTCTTGGAATCGATTTCTGTTCCCCTCGGCGATCAGATTGATGCCGGTGATGCGCTTGGAATTGCAGGAGGGCCGTTTCATTTCGGTGTTCGTGCGCCCGACAACTCGTACCTCGATCCTGAAGCGCTTCTTGCAGGTTCTCTTCGACCATCAGTGCGACTCGTACCGGGTACCGATCAAGGCCTCGAGCGCCTCGGCGCACAAGAGCGTCGTTCGTTACTCGAGACACTTCTTGACGACGGTGTTGCCGCGCTCTCAGCAGCGGCAAGTTTTTCTTCACGAACATCTACGTTGCTTGCTCACTACGTCGTTGAATTGAATCCAGAAACACACGCGGCGCGTCTCGCCTATGCGGTTGGAAAATGGTTCAAGGACCGTAGGGCCTGCACGGAGTCTTCAACTCCAGTTCCTTCTCACACGTCACGACGAATCGTTGTCTTGGTGAGCGGACTAGGTACTGCGAGCGACTCGAATACGGCGTGGGAGATCGACACCAAATCACTCGGCTATGCCGATACCGATGTCGTTCGTTACTCCTATAAAGGTGGTCAAGCGCCACGAGTTGGTAGTGATCAGGGATCACCAGTGCGTTCGGTTGCGTCGCACCCACTCGACGCGATCAAAACTCGTCCGTTCGATGCCGCCGACAGCCAACAGTCGATTGGAACCTCCGCAGATCATTTGGGTGCTCTCTTGCAGTCGGTTGCGATTGCGCAGCCGGGCGTTCCGATTGATGTTGTTGGTCATTCCCAAGGTGGAGTTGTGGCGCGTCTCGCGGTGGAGCGTTCTGGTGCCGAGAATCGACTTCCATCAGAGGTCGAGACATTGGTGACGGTGTCCTCTCCACAACAAGGGGCGCCGTTGGCCACCGGCGTGGTCGCTCTTGGTGACACCCCCGGAGGCGCCGCGGCGTTGTCGCAGTTGCGCGCCGCGGGCGTGGCCGAGAATCTGGACAATCGGCTGCCCGCACTGGCGGATTTGGCCGAAACTTCAGCGACCATGGACGAACTGCACACCCGACAGGTCCCGCGCGGGGTCCGGTTCGTCACGATCGGCGGCTCGGGCGATCTGGTGGTTCCGGGGTCTACGGCAGGAGATTCAGCCGCCGATGCCTCGATCATTTTGCCTACGTCCATGGGGAAAGAGGTCCATGGTTCGCTTCCATCGACTCCAGCGGCCACAAGAGAAATCGGCCTTGCCGTGGCAAGAATGGATCCCACGTGTCAAAGCTTCGGTGTGGCCGTCTCAGGCTTTCTGACGGCCGAAACTGTCCGATACGGGGAGACCGTTGCGAGCGCCACTGCCGCTATCGGGGCAGGCGTACTGCCCATCCCGCCCGCCGGCTAATCGGTGGGCTGGCCCCGTTCCCTAGTGCTCCCATACACTCGTAACCCGGCCCAACGACCGTTGGGCATGTTGATCACCCGATCGGCATTCCTCCACACACCCCGCAGCCGTGCACCCCACGGTCGTCTCCATCCTGGAAGACGCCAGCACGGGCCTGCGATCCTCCGAACCGATGGGAAGGAACACCCTCATGGCACCAGTTGTCACTATGCGCCAACTGCTCGATTCCGGCGTGCATTTCGGTCATCAGACCCGCCGTTGGAACCCGAAGATGAAGCGATTCATTCACGGCGAGCGCAATGGCATTTACATCATCGATCTTGAGCAGACGCTCGGCCGTATCGAAACCGCGTACAACTTCGTACGCGATCTCGTTGCCGACGGTGGCTCGATCTTGTTCGTGGGCACCAAGAAGCAAGCCCAGGATCCGGTTCGTAGCTATGCCGAACGCTGCGGCATGCCCTATGTCAATGAGCGTTGGCTCGGCGGCATGCTCACCAACTTCCAAACCATGTCTAAGCGCGTCGCGAAGATGAAGGACTACCAGCGCATGCGCGATTCTGGTGACTTCGAAGCGATGCCCAAGAAGGAAGCCCTTCTCATTAGCCGTGAACTCGAGAAACTCGAGCGCAACCTTGGTGGTATCCGCAACATGGAACGCCTCCCAAGTGCGATCTTCGTTCTCGACACCAACAAGGAAGACATCGCCGTAACCGAGGCCAACAAACTCGGTCTTCCGATTGTTGCTGTCGTCGACACCAACTGCGATCCCGACATCGTCACGTTTGTGATCCCAGGCAACGACGACGCCATTCGTTCAGCGAACCTCATGGCTCGCGTCATCTGCGATGCCGTTGAAGAAGGACGCTTTATTGCATCGCGCAAGCGTGGCGCCGTTTCTCCTGAAGGCCCGGCCATCGTTGCCGAGCGCACTGCTGAAGAAGAAGAAGCGCACGAGGCTGCTCAGGCCGACGCTCGTCGTCAGGCTGCAGAAGCGGCTGCTGCTCGCGAAGCACGCATCGCTTCAGAACGCGCAACTGCCGAAGAAGCAATCACGCAGACCGATCCCGCAAACGAAACGACCCAGGAGTCCTAAACCCCCATGGCTGAATTCACCGCCAAGGACGTCCAGAACCTTCGCCAGATCACTGGCGCCGGAATGATGGACGCCAAGAAGGCGCTCACCGAAAACGATGGCGACTTCGAAGCCGCCAAGCAGTGGTTGCGCGAGAAGGGTCTGGCCAAAGTCGCCAAGCTCGGCGACCGCGAAAACTCGCAGGGTTCAGTGTGTGTGGTTGTCGACGGTTCCGTTGGCGTCATCGTGCAACTTAAGAGCGAAACCGATTTCTCGGCCAAAGCTGCTGACTTCATTTCAGTGGTGCAAGACCTCACTGAAATCGTTGTTGAAAAGGGCGCCGACGCGGTGTCCGAACTCAGCGATGAACTCGACGCACTGAAGATCGCCAAGAAGGAAAACATCGAACTCGGCACCGTCGTTCGTTTCGATGCCGCTGGCGACAACATCCTCGATTCCTATCTGCATCTTCAAGATGGTCGTGGTGTCAATGCCGTTCTTGTGGAACTCCAAGGTGGAACCAAAGAGATCGCTCACGATCTTGCGGTGCATATCGCGTTCTCAAAGCCGGCATACCTCAACCGCGACGAAGTTCCGGCCGAAGATGTCGAGCGTGAGCGTCAAGCGCTTCTCGACATCACCAAGGCTGAAGGAAAGCCTGAAGCCGCCTGGCCGAAGATCGTCGAAGGACGAATCAATGGCTGGTACAAGGAACAGGTTCTCCTTGAACAGCAGTTCGTGCGAGACGACAAGAAATCGATCACCGATCTACTTGCCGGCGCAACGCTCGTTCGTTTCGCTCAGGTGTTCATCGGGGTCTGATGGCATCCGCGCTCCCCCGCTGGTCGCGGGTCCTTCTCAAGGTTTCGGGTGAAGCATTTGCTGGCGATGCCGGTTACGGCATCGACGGTCATGTCGTGCAACGCATAGCGAAAGACATCGTTGATGTTCTCGCTGATCATCCCGACGTTCAGATCGCCATTGTTGTTGGTGGCGGAAACATCTGGCGAGGAATGGTTGGCGCCGGCGCTGGCATGGATCGCGCGCAAGCCGATTACATGGGAATGCTTGCCACAGTGATCAACGCGCTTGCATTGCAGGACACACTCGAGCAATTGGGCCAACCCACTCGCGTGCAGTCCGCTATTCAGATGGCGCAGGTTGCTGAGCCGTACATTCGCCGTCGGGCGGTGCGACATCTCGAAAAGGGTCGCGTCGTTATCTTTGCTGGCGGAACGGGCAACCCGTTCTTCACCACCGACACCACCGCCGCTCTGCGGGCAGTTGAGATTGAAGCTGGAGTTCTGCTGAAGGGCACCCATTCAGGGACCGACGGCATCTATACCGACGACCCCCGGACCAATCCTGAGGCGACCAAACTTGAAGAGGTCAGCTACCTCGATGTCCTGAATCAGGGGCTTCGGGCTATGGATTCCACGGCGATCACCCTCTGTATGGACAACAATTTGCCCATCGTTATGTTCGATCTCACTGGCGAGGGAAATGTGCGTTCGCTACTTGAGGGCGGTTCGGTCGGTACTCTCGTCCGTTGAGGCGGATGTTGGAGTCCCCGTCGCTTTTGTTGATTTCTCCTGGAGTGTTCCGATGACATCAGAGATGGCCGACCTGCTGCTTGCAGAAACAGTTGACAAGATGAAGAAAGTCGTGGTTCACACACGCGCCGACTTCGCGTCTATACGCACCGGACGAGCAGCGCCTGCTCTCGTCGAGAAAATTTTGGTCGACTACTACGGCTCGGAAGTTCCGTTGCAACAAATCGCTGGCTTCAATGTTCCTGAGGCTCGGCAACTTCTCATCACTCCCTACGACAAGGGAGCGATCGGAGCGATCGAACGTGCTCTTCAGCAGTCCGATCTCGGACTCAATCCAAGTAACGACGGAATTTCGATTCGCCTCACGTTTCCTCCACTCACTGGTGAGCGTCGGAAAGAACTCGTGAAGGTTGTCAAGAACATGGCCGAGGAAGGCAAGGTCTCGCTGCGTAATCAGCGACGATCAACTCGCCAAGAACTTGAGGCGCTCGAAAAGTCGGGAGACCTGTCGAAAGACGAACTTGAACGCGCCGAGAAAGAACTCGACAAAATCATTCACACTCAAGAGGCAGAAATCGGTGACGCATTGGGTGCCAAAGAAACTGAATTGATGGAGGACTGATGGCGCCTGATGACATGTCCCGAGAACCGAGAGTGCTAGGCGATCCCGAAGAAATTCGGATCATCACCGTTGACGAAATAGCCGAGGCATCGAGTCGTCCCGATGTTGCTACTCGACTTCCCGAGCGCGACCTTCCGCCCCCTCCGCCGCTGGTAATGAATGTCGGACCGCCAACGGGCGAACACGAAATGCCACATTGGACCGAGCCGGCCACTGGTCAGGTGCCTGCGGTTGTCATTGGTGACAATGCGATCGATGACGATCGCGCATCGATGACCGATACCCCGCGTTTTCGAAGTGAGCACGACACAACTGCTCTCGGCGATCTCTTCGCCGATCTCTTCGCCGATCTCGGATCGATTGAACCCGATGAACCAGTCGCTGAACGGCTTGGCGCGCTCGACACCGATGAACGCATCTCCGATGAGGCGTATTTGAATTTCGACGATGTTGAACTCGGCCCGCAGCCGCGCCGCCGCGGTTCGCGTCGAGGTCGGGCCTCTCGTTCTGCCGCTACCAATAATGATCCGTTGTCGGTTAATCTTTTTCCGCCCGATCTTGTCGGACCATCAACGCAGGCGCCATCCCCACCTCCTCCGTCGGACGAACGCGCTGAACGCACCTGTGAGCGAGACGAAGAACGTCTGTCCGAGGCAGCAAAGGGCCGCAATGTTCCAATTGCTGTCGCAGTTGGTATTGGTATGGCGATCGTTGCTGCGCTGTTGTTCAAAGCGGGTCCCGCGCCCGCAATGCTTCTCATCGAGGTTGTGCTGGTTGCCGCAGGATTCGAGTATTTCACTGCCATGCAGCGCAGCGGGTTTCGACCTGCAACCTTGCTTGGTCTCGCCGCAGTCGCTGGACTTCCGATTGCATGTTACTGGAAGGGCGAGTCTGCGATTCCGGCAATCATCGTTCTCACATTCATCTTTGGTGTTGTGTGGTATCTCAGTAGTGCCAGTGGGCGAGCTCGTCCGACTGCGAACCTCGGTATCACGCTTATCGGAGTTATTTGGATCGGCGTCCTCGGCAGTTACGCCGCCCTGATCGTCGACATCCCTTCTCAGGGTGTGAGCTTGCTACTCGTTGCCGTCATCGCTGCGGTCGCTACCGACGTTGGCGGATTCTTCTTTGGTCGAGCGATGGGTCGGAGTCCGCTGAGCGCGATCTCTCCGAATAAAACTGTCGAAGGGCTCGTTGGCGGAATTGCGGTCACGATTATTGCCGTCTTTGTGTTTGTTGTGGTCTTGGGCGTGAGTTCGCTGAGTGCAGGCAAAGCGCTTGTACTTGCGGTCGTCCTCGCCATCGTGGCTCCATTGGGCGATCTCGCGGAGTCGCAGTTCAAACGTGATCTCGGCCTCAAGGACATGGGCTCGATGCTGCCAGAGCATGGGGGGCTACTCGATCGCTTCGACGCCCTCCTGTTCGTTCTGCCCACGACCTACTACGTCGTGCGAATCCTCGGATTGGGCTGAACCCGCGGGGAATTATCGGTTCTCGCTCGGTAGGCTGATCCCATGTCGTTGACCCGTGTCGCTCTCGCCGGATCTACTGGCTCAATAGGTACGCAAGCGCTCGAGGTCATCGACGCCGAATCGGAACACTTTGAACTCACCGCAATTGGGGCTACGGGTCGCCAACCTGAAGTGATCATCGAACAGGCCCGACGTTATCGACCCGCTGTTGTTGCGATTAGTGATCCCGACGCAGCCCGATTCATTGCTGTCGAACTCCCCGGCATCGAAGTTCGAGGTGGTGCCGATGCAATGGCGAGCCTCGCTCTCGAAGCCGATGTCGTGGTGAACGGTGTGGTCGGATTTGCCGGCTTGTCGGTCACGTTGGCGACACTTGAAGCAGGTCGCCGACTTGCATTGGCCAATAAAGAATCGTTGATTGCGGCCGGCCCTGTTGTGCAGATTGCGCGACGCACTCCTGGCGCTGAACTTGTTCCCGTCGATAGTGAACACGGAGCCATCCATCAGTGTCTTCGTGCGACCGATAATCGCACCCGAGTTGCTCGACTGCTTCTCACGGCAAGTGGCGGCCCATTTCGTGGTCGCAGCAGTGAAGATCTCGCAAATGTCACGATCGAAAATGCGCTCGCACATCCGACCTGGAGCATGGGTCCCAAGATCACAATCGATTCTTCGACGCTCATGAATAAGGGCCTCGAAGTGATCGAAGCGCACGAACTCTTCGGTGTGCCGGCAGGCGAGGCTGGATACGGCATCGGCTTCGACGAGATCGATGTTGTTGTTCACCCTCAGTCGATCGTGCACTCAATGGTCGAGTTCACCGATGCATCAACCATTGCGCAACTCTCGACGCCAGACATGCGGCTGCCTATTGGTTATGCGTTGGCCTGGCCCGATCGCATAACAACACCATTCGGCCGCATCGATTGGTCAACCCTCGGACGACTCGATTTCGAACCGCCCGACCTCAAGGCTTTCCCGTGCTTGGCCCTTGCCTATGCCGCCGGCCGCACAGGCGGAACGGCGCCGGCCTGGATCAGTGCAGCAAACGAGGTTGCGGTTGAAGCATTCCTTCAAGGCCAGATCGCATGGCGTGATATCGCCGCGGTCATTGCGGCCACACTCGATCGACATGACGGTGCCCCGGCAACAGATGCTCCGTCGGTGATCGAGGCCGATGCGCAGGCTCGGCGAGTCGCAGCGGAAGAACTCAATCGATTCGCGGCGGTGGTGAGCTTATGACGACTCCACCAGAGGTCGAACCAATGAATCAGGGCGATGAAGAACCGGCGGCTCAGTCCTCGCTACTCGAACGCGTATTTGGAAATCAGTTTGTGCTGTTAGGCCTCTTGATTGCATTGCTCGTTTGGGTCGCATTCACGCAAATCTGGCTCTTCGTTCTCATTGTTGCCATCGTCGGGTCGGTCTTTTTGCATGAGATGGGTCACTTTCTCATGGCGAAGAGAAATGGAATGAAGGTCACAGAGTTCTTTATTGGCTTCGGCCCACGCGTGTGGTCATTTCGGCGTGGCGAAACCGAGTACGGGCTCAAACTGATTCCCGCTGGTGCGTATGTGCGCATCATCGGTATGCACGGCCTTGAAGAAATCGAACCCACCGATGACGAAGATCGCACGTATCGGGCAAAGTCCTATTGGCAGCGCATGCCCGTCGTTCTCGCCGGGCCAGTGGTCAACCTGGTGCTGGGCTTGTTGTTGCTTGTTGTCGTCTTTGCTGGGTTCGGTCACCCGTCAGCCGATCAGTGGAAGATCGAATCAGTTTCAAGTGGTTCGGCTGCTGCGGCGGCTGGCCTTGAGCCCGGCGATCGTATTTTGGCATTCGATGGTCAACCCGTCGGTGCATTCGATGATTTCACCTCGACAATCCGCGCACAGGGTGGCACCGTTGGCGAACTCACCATTCAGCGTGGCGCCGAACAGTTCACAATTCCCGCCACCATCGGGTGGTCGCTTAACGCCGATGGTGCCCGTGCGTTGCAGCCGCTTGTCCCAGGTGATCGAGTTACGAAGGTGGGCGACACTGTTGTGTCGTCCTATTCCGAGGCGCGGTCGGCAATGCTTCGAGTCTTAGGTCCGGTGGTCGTCACGTTCGATCGCAACGACCGCGCGTTCACAACCACGATCGAGGGCCCGATCGCATTGCCGATTGACGGCTACCGCGGTTTCCTCGGGGTGAGTCCCCGTTCAGTGCTTGTTCACGCTGGCATCGTGGAAGCGACGGGCAAAGCGGTCACTGCATTTGGCGACACTGTTGTTGGATCAGTGCAGGGAATCGGCCAAATCTTCTCGCCATCAGGTTTTGGCAAGTTGGCGACCCAGGTTGCCAACGGTGGAAGCTCGGAATCATCCAGTTCGGTTGAGCCGGCAGGCTCAGGCTCCGCAAGTTCAGCGCCAGCACCAGCGGCTTCGTCGAATGCCGATCGTCCGATGTCACTGCTCGGCATCGTGAACGTAGGCGCCCAACTTGGCGAGCAGGTGGGTTGGGCGGGCGTCCTGGCGCTACTGGCCACGGTCAATATCTTCCTTGGTCTCATCAACCTCGCGCCGATTCTGCCATTCGATGGCGGACACATCGCTGTCGCAACTTATGAAGAGATACGTACCCGAATGTCGGGCAAGGCCTATCGGGTCAACATGGCCAAACTGATGCCCGTCACCTATGTGGTGGTGCTTCTCATGGTTGGGCTCTTCGCGTCCACGCTGTATCTCGATGCCGTGGACCCCGTGAAACTCTCGCCGTAGCCCTAACCTCATCATCGTGAGCGAGCTCTTCCCGCAGACCCGATACCAGCGACGCGTAACTCGTCAGTTGCACGTTGGCAATGTTGCCGTTGGTGGCGGCGCACCCATCACGATCCAGTCGATGACGACCACCAAGACGGCCGATGTCGAAGGCACGCTGCAACAGATCTACGCGCTTGCCGGAGCCGGTTGCGACATCGTGCGCTGCACCTGCAACGAACAAGAATCTGCTGAAGGTCTTGCACACATCATTCCGCGTTCGCCCCTACCGATCATTGCCGACATTCACCATCAGTATCGGCGCGCTCTTGAAGCGATGGAAGCGGGTGTTCAAGGTTTGCGTTTGAACCCCGGCAATATTCGTCGGCCCGAACACATCAAGGCCGTTGCCCTCGAAGCAAAAGATCGCGGCATCCCGATTCGTATTGGCGTCAATGGCGGTTCGCTCGATCCGGAGTTGTATGAGAAGTACGGCGGCAGAGTCACCGCCGAAGCAATGGTCGAATCGGCCAAGCGTGAACTCGCGTATTTCGAAGAGGTCGGTTTCGACAACGTAAAGATTTCGGTCAAGGCATCGAACGTGGCATTGATGATTGATGCGTACCGATTACTTGCCGACACGGTCGACTATCCGCTGCATCTTGGCGTGACCGAAGCGGGTCCGCCTCCTGCAGGGCTCGTAAAGGCCACCGCGGGTATGGCCACGTTGTTGGCCGAAGGAATTGGCGACACCATCCGCTATTCGCTCACTGCTGATCCGGTCGAAGAAGTGCGCGCCGGTCGCTGGTTGCTTGAAAGTCTTGGCCTGCGAGAACGCCGCGGTCTCGATCTCATCGCGTGTCCATCTTGTGGTCGTGCCGAAGTCGATGTCATCGACGTTGCGGCCCGAGCTCAAGAGGCACTCACGGGCTTGAACATTCCCATTCAGGTCGCGGTTATGGGTTGTGTCGTGAACGGACCAGGCGAGGCTCGCGAAGCCGACCTGGGAATCGCTGCTGGTCGAAAGCGCGGCCACTTGTTCGTCAAGGGTGAAGTTGTCAAGGTCGTGCCCGAATCCGAGATGGTTGAATCCCTCGTCGAGTGGGCGCAGATCATTGCCGACGGGGGAGTCGAAGAAGCGCTTCGCCGCAAGGACGAGGGCGCAGCCGCCGAAGCTGAAGCCGATCGCATGGCACTGCTCGACGACAAGGGTGACGATGCCAATCACGCCGAAGAGCGGATCGAACTGATCCGTAAACTCGATTGACTCGAGATGTGGCCTAAAAATGCTGCGTCCCGAGGTGTGTCTTAGGGACTCCGTACACTGACCATCGTGTACACGAGTATCGAGGTTTGCGCAGGTGCAGGTGGACAGGCCATAGGGCTCCACAAGGCTGGATTTCGCCATCTCGCGCTTGTAGAGATTGATCGTCACGCTGCCGAGACGCTTCGCGTGAACGGTTCCTCGAAAAAGTGGTGGCCGAAGCGGGCGGTTTATGAAGACTCTTTAGTTGGGTGGAGTCCTCCCTCCGATATTGGCGAAGTGACATTGGTGGCGGGGGGAGTCCCGTGTCCTCCATTTAGCATCGCCGGGAAACAGTTGGGGGCTTCAGATGAACGGGATCTCTTTCCAGCGATTCTTGATCTGGTGGCGGAGGTGAGGCCCAAAGTTGTCATGATCGAAAACGTGCGCGGTCTGCTGGGGAAACGATTCGATGGATATCGAGCCTCAATCCTTCAGAGGCTAAAGCGCATGGGCTATGTGGGTGAGTGGGAGTTACTCGAAGCTCATGACTTTGGAGTTCCACAGCTCCGTCCGCGATCGGTGCTCGTCGCTTCTTTGCCGGAAATTTGGCGAGGGTTTAAATGGCCAGTCGCAACTGACCGTCGTGTGAGCGCCGGTGAAGCCCTTGAGGCATCGATGGCTTCGGCAGGTTGGCGCGGAGCTTCTGAATGGGCGAAGCAGGCGGACGAGATAGCTCCGACGCTCGTCGGTGGGTCAAAAAAACACGGAGGTGCTGACCTTGGGCCAACGCGAGCGCGCAAAGAGTGGTTGGATCGTCTAGGGGTTGATGGTCGTGGATTAGCGAATGAGCCTCCAGCTCCGAACCATGTTGGACCGCCGCGACTTACGGTGGAGATGGCTGCGTTGATACAAGGTTTCCCGCCATTTTGGGAATTTTCCGGCGGCAAGACCGCTCGTTATCGGCAGATTGGTAATGCCTTTCCGCCCCCTGTAGCTGAGGCTCTTGGACGTTCGATAAGAACTGCGATTGAGAATTCGTTGGCATGATCGCGTTGGAGCAAACCTGTGGCTGAGAGTAGAGCGGACGCGTCAAGGAAGGCCGTGCGCGACTACTTAGTTAATGAAGTGGGCTTAGGTGGCGTCTTCACGATGCAGCAAGTTCGGGAAGCAATTCCCAATGTGAGTCAAGTTGACCGCCGGATGAGGGAGCTTCGGCAGATGATTCCGCCGTGGGTAATCCGTTCTGCTCAAAGTGATGCTTCACTTGCATTAAACACCTATCGACTTGATGTCATCGGCGGCGAAGAAAAGGCAAAACTGCCGTCGTCGAAGGCCCGACGGGAAGTTTTTGAATCATCTGCACACCGATGTCAGGTCTGTGGGATTGGTGTGGGCGAGGAGTACAGCGAGTACCCAGGTGAGGTTGCCCGACTCCAACTAGGTCATTGGGTTCCGCTCGAGCAGGGCGGAAGCCCGACATCTAAGGGAAATCTTCGGGCGGAATGCCACCGATGCAACGGCGGCATTCGGAATTTGACTGGTTCTGCAGTGACCGCAGAGTCTGTCGAATCCAGAGCACTTGCGCTGCCGCGGAAAGCCCGCGAGGACTTGGTGCAGTGGATGCGCCAGGGCAGTCGTGAAGTTCCAACCGCGGAAGTTCTCTACTACGAATTACGCAGCTTGCCCTTGGCCGCTCAAGAAGAAGCGGTCGCTCGAATCCGCGCGTCAGTTGAACTCAGAGACAATTGACTGGGGCCAAGGTGATCAAGGCGTCGCCTAGCATCATGAGCCATGGCAAAGGCCCCTGTTCTCACACCGCAGTCTGAAGATTTCCCGCGCTGGTATCAAGACATTGTTGCCAAGGCGGAACTGGCCGACAACGGCCCGGTGCGCGGCACGATGGTCATCCGCCCCTATGGCTATTCCATCTGGGAACAGATGCAGGCCGAAGTTGACCGCCGCATCAAACTGGCCGGAGCGAAGAACGCGTACTTCCCACTGTTCATTCCCGAGAGCTACCTCAAGCGCGAGGCCGAACACGTTGAAGGCTTTAGTCCCGAACTTGCGGTCGTAACCGTCGCCGGTGGAAAAGAACTTGAAGAGCCCGTCGTTGTTCGTCCCACATCAGAAACCGTCATCGGCGAGTTCATGGCGAAGTGGGTGCAGAGTTACCGCGACCTTCCACTTTTGCTGAACCAGTGGGCCAACGTGGTTCGATGGGAGTTGCGTCCGCGCATCTTCCTCCGCACGAGCGAGTTCCTTTGGCAAGAAGGCCACACCGCTCATGTGTCTGAAGAAGACGGCCGTCAGTATTCCGAACGCATTCTTTATGACGTGTATGCATCGTTTATGCGCGACATCCTGGCCATGCCTGTCGTTGTTGGGCGTAAAACGGTCAAGGAGCGTTTCGCTGGCGCAACAAACACGATGACCTGCGAAGCGATGATGGGTGACGGAAAAGCGCTGCAGATGGGCACGAGTCACGAACTTGGTCAGAACTTCTCCAAGGCATTCGATATTCAGTTCCTTGATAATGAAGGTACGCAGCAACACGCGTGGACAACGTCATGGGGTGTTTCTACGCGAATGGTGGGCGGACTCATCATGTGTCATGGCGACGACAATGGTCTCCGTGTTCCACCAGCGCTTGCCCCGGTGCAGGTTGTCGTGATCGCTGTTCGCGACGACGAGGCCGTTATCGAGCGTTGTCGTTCGCTTGCTGCTGAACTCACCGATGCCGGGGTGCGCGTGGAACTCGATGTACGAGTCGAAACGTCAATGGGCCGTCGCGCCACCGACTGGGAACTGAAGGGTGTGCCGGTTCGTCTTGAACTTGGCCCGCGAGATTTAGCTGAAGGTGTTGTCACGCTCGCGAACCGAGTGAGCGGATCCAAAGATGCCGTGGCCCTCGACGGACTCGCCGCCACGGTGCGAAGCGCTCTCGACGCTGCGCAAGCGCAACTGCTGGCCGAAGCGACCGAACGCCGAGACTCTCGTACCGTCGATGTCACAACGATTGGCGAAGCCGCCGAAGCTGCCGCAACTGGATGGGCCCGAATCCCATGGGCCACCCTGGGCACCGACGGCGAGGCCGAACTGGCCAAATCGAGCGTCACGGTTCGCTGCCTGGTCATGCCCGATGGCTCTTTGCCAGCTTCCGATAGCGCTGAAGGTGCAGTCGCCATCGTTGCTCGCTCGTACTGAGGATCCCTTTCGATCCTACAAAAAGAGGGTCTGAACAGGGATTTTGCCGGTCCAGGGAGGGCCCCGGGCTCGGTCTCGGGTGGTCGTTTTGGGGCCGAGGGGTCTACACTCTCGGTATCGCAATCGTTCTGCAGTACTGACGAAGGCGTGGGCTTCTGCCCACGCCTTTTGTTTCGGCCGGATTATGGCGATGAACCGGCAGTCGGTGATCTTTGAAACCCTTTGGAAGGAGGCCAACAATGAGCGTGTCTACACGTGTACGAGCACTTATCGAACCATTGGTGGCCGCAGAGGGTCTCGAACTGTTCGATCTCGAACAGGTTGGACCAGTACTTCGGGTCACGGTTGATCGTGAAGGTGGCGTCAGCATCGACGACATCACAAAGACCACTCGAGCAATTTCTCGGGCATTCGACGAACACGATCCGATTTCCAGTGGTTACACACTCGAAGTTTCGAGCCCCGGGCTTGAGCGTGTGCTGCGCACACCAGCGCATTACGCATGGGCGGTTGGCCGGACCGTTGCGATCAAGACATTCCCGAACAACCCAGTCGGCCGTCGTTTCGCCGGCACTGTTTCCAGTTCCACCGATACCACCGTCACTATCGCTCTTGAAGAACCAATCGGGGAGAGCCTCACGCTCAACCTCGGCGAAATCGAAAAGGCGCGCACCACCTTTGTGTGGGGACCAGCGCCGAAGCCCGGCGGTCCGAAGAACGGCGAGAAAGCCGAGAAATCGACAAAGGGCGCGAAGAAAACAAAAGAGATAAAAGCCAAGAAGGACAAGAAAGACAAAAAGGACGTGTCAATCGCGTCCCATAAGGAAGAGAAGGTCCAGTCGTGATGAACTCCCCTGACCTCATCGAGGCACTGCAGGCGCTGGCCGTCGACAAGGGAATCTCGATCGACACGCTGTTCGGTGCACTCGCCGACGCGTTCGAATCTGCCTACAAACGGCTCCCAAATTCGCAGGAATATGCGTGGGTCATCATCGATCCCGATTCTGGCGAAATCCGTGTGATGGCACAAGCCCTCGACGACGACGGAATCCCCGAAGGCGAAGAGTTTGATGTCACCCCACCACCCGAGGTGTGGGGTCGCGTCGCGGCGCAGACGATGAAGCAGGTCATGAACCAGCGCATTCGTGAAGCCGAACGCGAAATGAAGTACGAGGAATACGCGGGTCGCGAAGGCGACATCGTCACCGGCATCATCCAACAGACCGATGCGCGTTACACGTTGCTCGATCTCGGACGCGTCGAAGCGCTTATGCCGCAGGCCGAACAGGTTCCCTACGAGCGTCCCGAACCCGGTGCGCGAGTCAAGGCCTACATTGTCGAAGTTCGTAAGACTGCAAAGGGTCCGCAGATCGTCACGAGCCGCACGCATCCCGGTCTCATCAAGCGACTGTTTGAACTCGAAGTCCCCGAAATCGCCGACGGTGTTGTCGAGATCAAAGCCTGTGCTCGTGAACCAGGAGCACGCACCAAGATCGCCGTGTTGTCGAACGATTCCAACGTCGATCCCGTCGGCGCTTGCGTCGGTGCCCGTGGCGCGCGAGTGCGCATGGTCGTCAACGAACTTCGCGGTGAAAAAATCGACATCGTTCCTTACAGTGATGAACCAGCTGACTTCGTGATGAAAGCGCTCTCGCCGGCCAAGGTCAAAGAAGTCCGTATCCACGAAGACACCGGCACCGCCGAGGTCATCGTTCCTGACTATCAACTCTCATTGGCGATCGGTAAGGAAGGGCAGAACGCTCGACTTGCTGCTCGACTCACTGGTTGGCGCGTGGACATCAAGTCCGAATCCCAACTTGCTGAAGAAGAGGCTTACGCCAATCAGGATTGGGCCGAAGGCGAATGGGTCGTCGACGCAGAGTCGGGCGAACAGGTATGGCAGCCCGCCGAAGGGGGCGAAGCAATGTCCGCCGAGGCCTACGCCCAAGCTGCAGAAGATCTCGACGAGAACGTTGCCGAGGCCGTTTCCGAGGCTGAGGTTGTCGTCGAAGCCGAAGCAATCGTTGCGGCCGAAGAGCAGGTCGCAGAGGAAGAATCCGGATCGGAAGATCCGGCATAGTCGACACCATTCCTCGTTCGGCGCCTTGCCGTGCGAGGATAGAGACCCATTCCGTGGCCCTGCCATGGGGGGTTGAGCCCGTCTGACACTCCGTTTGATGGGTCCCGAACCACGATCACTGAGGTAGCAGTTGCCGTCCAACATCCGTGTGTACGAGCTGGCACGAGAACTGGGTCTGACCAATAAGGAGACCTTGGATCTGTGCGTCGCGCTCGGGATCGGCGTGAAGAGTCACTCCTCAAGCGTTGTCGAGCCGCAAGCAGACCGCGTTCGCCGTAAGGCCGAGCGCGAAGGCCTCGTGCGCGATGTCCAGCCTGAGGAACCTGAAGCTCCCACCAAGAAGGCAGCGGCAAAGAAAACTGCGGCCAAGAAAGCCCCTGCCAAGAAGGCAGCGGCGAAGAAGGCCGATGCCGAACCGGCAGAGGTCGAAGCTCCCGTTGTGGCCGACGAACCCGTGCCCGCAACCGCAGTTCCAGTTGCAGAGACCGCGCCAGTTGTTGATGTTGCGCCTGCACCTGAGATCGAACCTGCTCCGACACCTGCCCCGGCGTTAAAGCCTGCGGCTCCGAAGCGAGTCATTTCTTCTTCCGGTAGTGCTGGGCCACGCCGCGAAGCTCCGGCTCCTGCACCGGCCGCTCCTGCAACTCCGGCTCCTGTCGCTTCTGTTTCTGAGGCTCCTGCAACTCCGGCTCCTGCTGCTCCAGCAGTCGACGCACCGGCAGCGCGCGCGCCAATGCCGCAGCGCCCACCCACCTCCACAACCGGCAAGCCCATTCCACCTCCCCCCGGCGGGCGTCCTCCTACTTCTTCAACGGGCAAGCCCATTCCACCTCCTCCTGGTGCGCGTCGTGAAACACCCGCTCCCGGCGCGCGTCCTGGTGGACGCCCCGGTGGTGCTGGTGTTGGAACTGGTCGTCCTGGTGGCGGCGGCTTCAGTGGTCCGCGTCCTGGTGGCGGTGGCGGCTTCAGTGGTCCGCGGCCCGGCGGCGGTCCTGGCGGCGGTCCTGGCGGCGGTCCTGGTGGCGGTCCTGGTGGCGGCGCTCCTGGTGGCGGTCCCGGTGGTCGTCCTGGTGGTGGCGGTCGTCCTGGTGGTGGCGGTCGTCCCGGCGGCGGTCCTGGTGGGCCGCGTCCGAAGCGCAAGGGTCGTCGTCGTCGTAACCGCGATGAGCTTCAGCCGATCGATGCACCGAGCTATACCCCTCGTGAAACGCCGATCCCCGTTGGTGAGGTCGTTGTAGAACGCGCCTCGACCGCGCAGGATCTCGGTCCCAAGATGAATCGAACAGCGGCTGACGTTGTTCGATTCCTCATGCAACAGGGCGAAATGGTCACCGCAACGCAGTCGTTAAGTGACGACATGATCGAGTTGTTCGCTGCTGAAATCGGCGCGTCAATTCGACTTGTGAATCCGGGTGAAGAGCAAGAAGTCGAACTGCAGAAGATGCTCTTGCTCGAGGTCGATGTTGACGATACGACGTATGAAGCATGGCCGCACCGTCCGCCGGTGATCACTGTTATGGGTCACGTCGATCACGGCAAGACCAAGCTTCTCGATCAGATCCGCAATGCAAACGTTGTTGCGGGCGAAGCGGGCGGTATTACCCAGCACATCGGTGCTTACCAGGTCACCCAAGACAATCGAGCAATCACGTTCCTCGATACCCCTGGCCATGAGGCGTTTACCGCCATGCGTGCCCGTGGTGCCGATGCGACCGACGTCGTCATTCTTGTGGTTGCTGCCGACGATGGTGTGATGCCGCAAACCATCGAAGCCATCAATCACGCAAAAGCTGCCGATGTTCCGATCATTGTTGCCATCAACAAGGTCGATCGTGACAACGCCGATCCGACTCGCGTGATGCAGCAGTTGTCTGAGCACGCTCTTGTCCCCGAAGCTTGGGGCGGCGAAACCGTCATGGTCGAGGTTTCTGCATTGCAGAACCTCGGCATCGATGATCTTCTCGAGAACGTGCTCATCATGGCCGACCTCGAAGATCTTCGAGCGACTCCAGACGGACGTGCACGCGGTGTCGTGCTTGAGTCGAACCTCGATATTGGTCGCGGTCCTGTCGCCACTGTGCTCGTGCAGCACGGAACACTTCGCGTCGGTGACCCAATGGTCGCTGGTGCGGCATGGGGACGCGTTCGCGCCATCATCGACGACCAAGGCAACCAGATCAAAGAAGCGGGCCCTTCGGCGCCGGTGCAGGTTCTCGGATTGTCCGATGTTGCAGTCGCTGGCGATCGATTTGTCGTCGCTCCCGACGAGAAGACGGCCTCGAAAGTCGCGTCGACTCGTGAACATTGGTTGCGAGTTGCCACGATTGGTCGTGAGGCACACGCAATGAGCGGCGGAGCGAAGCTCGAAGACATCTTCCAGCAGATTCAATCTGGCGAGTCAGCAACGCTGAATCTCATCTTGAAGGCCGACGTCACTGGTTCTCTCGAAGCGCTCACCGAAAGCCTCAAGAAGCTTGAGCGCGACGAGGTCAAACTCGCATTCGTGCATCGCGCTGTCGGAGGCATCACCCAAAACGACGTGCAGTTAGCGGCCACATCAAACGCCACGATCATCGGCTTCAATGTCCGACCCGATCGGCAGGCTCGCGAGTTGGCCGACACCGAGCATGTCGAAATCCGCACTTACGAAATCATTTACCAGATCCTCGAAGATATTGAAAAGGCCATGCTTGGCATGCTCAAGCCTGAGTTCGAGGAAATCGTTACTGGTGAAGCCGAGGTTCGCGAGATCTTCCGTGTTCCCAAAGTTGGCGCCATCGCTGGTTGCTATGTCACCAATGGCCAGATCACGCGTGGTTCCAAGGTGCGCTTCCTTCGAGAAGGAACGGTCATCTGGAAGGGTTCGATCGCGTCGCTTCGTCGCTTCAAAGACGATGTCCGCGAAGTTGCAGCTGGTTTCGAGTGCGGTATCGGTCTCACCGATTTCCAAGACCTCAAGCCCGGCGACATCATCGAAACCTACGAAGACCGCGAGATCCCGCGCACCTGAGTTCTGTTGGGCGGTCCGCCGTTCGCATTCCTTAGGGTCAACCAGGAGGCGTTTGCATGAGTCGACGAAGTAACCACGGCTCGGCCCGTCAGTATCCGCGCACTGCTCGACTCAACGAGTTGTTGCGCGAGATCATCGCCGGCGAACTTGAGCGTATGGACGATGACCGTTTGCATCTCGTAACCGTCACGTCTGTCGATATCGAGGGCGATCTTCGTCACGCCAAGGTGTACTTCGATTCGATTCAAGACGAAGAGGGCGATCCCGAAGTTCTTGAAGCATTCGGCGAAATTCGCTACAAGCTCCAGGCGGCTATCGGGCGCGAGGCGCGTATGAAGCGCACGCCCGAACTTTCGTTTGCGCCTGATCCCGCAGTTCGGGCCGGCGCACGTATTGAATCGCTTCTGGCCGAAGGACCCCGCCCGGAACCCGATCCCACCGAATCGTGAGTGTGAAGAAACGCGAAGACGGACCAGATGGTTTGGTCGTTGTCGACAAAGAAGCGGGTTGGACCTCACATGACGTTGTGGCCAAGTCGCGGGGGCTTCTAGGCACGCGCAAAGTCGGCCACTCCGGCACGCTTGATCCCGACGCCACTGGGATCTTGCTCCTAGGGGTCGGAAGAGTCACGCGGTTGCTGAAGTACCTGACCGCACTGCCGAAGACCTATACCTGCGAAATCGTTTTCGGAACGGAAACCTCAACACTTGATTCCTCCGGTGACGTCACCGCAACGCATGAGATGTCAGCGTTAACGTTTGCGCAGGTAGAAGCCGCCGTTCCTCAACTCACTGGCGACATCATGCAAATTCCTCCGATGGTGTCAGCGCTAAAGATCGACGGGAAACGTCTTCATGAACTCGCTCGCGAAGGAATTGAAGTTGAGCGTGCGCCGCGTCCAGTCACGATTTATCGCTTTAGAGTGGCGCCGACTGCTGATCCACTTGTGATCACCGCCGAGGTGGAATGTTCCTCGGGCACCTACGTGCGAACCCTCGCTGCTGACCTAGGCCATGCCCTCGGCGGCGGCGCACACCTGCGTGAATTGCGCCGCACTGCTATTGGGTCGTTCACGCTGAACGAAGCGCACCCCCTCGAGAAGATTTCGCCCGAACAACTGCTGACGCCAGCCGAGGCCATGCGTGATCACCCCAAAGTGATGGCCACTGAAGCGGAACGTATCGATGTCGGCCACGGCAAGGTGCTTACGATCGATGAACGCTTTGCCGGAGATGGGCCCTGGGCAGTCGTGAACGCCGAAGGCACATTGTTAGCGATGTACATCGCCCATCGTGGTGGCACGGCCAAGCCCGATGTTGTCGTCGCTCCGGTCGACGGACGGTAGCGTTCAAGACGACATGGACGTCATCTACGACAACCAACAAAGCGATCGTTTTGATCAGGGCGCAGCGATCACAATCGGTGCATTCGATGGCGTGCACTGCGGTCACCGTCAGGTGATCTCAACCTTGAAGGCCCTCGCTGCCGAACGTGGTCTGCGAACTGTTGTGGTTACATTTGATAGACATCCCGCTTCGGTTGTTCGGCCTGAATCGGCGCCACTCTTACTTACTGACTTAGATCAGAAACTCGAACTTCTCGCCGAGTGTGGGGTCGATGCCACCTTTGTTGTTCGATTCGATGAGCAACGGGCACAGCAAACGGCTACCGAGTTTGTCGCTGAAGATCTTGTTGGGTTGTTGAACGCAAAACTCATCACGGTCGGAAGCGATTTTCACTTCGGCACGAAGCGTGCTGGCAATGTTGCGTTGCTTGTCGAGATGGGTGCGCACCTCGGATTCGAAACGCTGGCTCATGAACTGGTTGATCTGAACGGAATCCCATCGACCGAATCTGTGTCCTCCACGCGAATCCGTGCGGCCTTGAGTGGTGGAGATCTTGAAGCGGCCAACGCGATGTTGGGTCGACCGCATGAGGTCCGAGGCATCGTCGGTCATGGTGATGGGCGTGCACGAGACCTTGGTTTTCGAACTGCGAATCTCGCCGTTCCTCAGACCATTTGCTTGCCGAAAGATGGAATCTACGCAGGTTGGTGTCGAACACCTGACGGCACGAACCGTGCGTGCGCGATTTCACTCGGTCGGCGGCCCACGTTCTACGAATTCGCTGAAACGTCACTGCTCGAAGCGCATCTCATCGATTTCGAGGGCGACCTCTACGGCCAGCAACTCGCCGTTCAATTCATCACTCACTTGCGCGATGAACTGAAGTTTGAATCGGTCGATGCGCTCATCGCTCAAATGGGCAAAGACGTCGATCAGTGTCGGACCCTGTTGCTGGGTTGATTTTCCACTGAGCGACGGTTCACCAAGGAGCGCCACCCAAGACCTCAATGCCGTCCCAGG
>CAMAYJ010000026.1 GCA_945862505.1 Bifidobacterium breve
GAGATCTGCGACGGCATGCTCCCAATGGGATGGGGTCAAGAAGGCCCTTCGGTTTACGGACCTCATCTCGAATCCGGTTTCACCAAACGCGGCAATCGTCCTGACAATTTCGAGATTTTCGGTGGTGTGGGCGTGGTCCTCACTGACGATGTCAAGGGTGCGATAGACGCTATGAAACCGTTGACCGCGATGTATGTCGGCGGTATGGGATCAGCTACTCACAATTACCACCGTGAATCGATGGCTCGCCGAGGATTCCCTGAAGCCGCTCAGCGCATTCACGAATGTTGGATGGCCGGAAAGCGCGAAGAAGCTATCGCTGCAGTTCCTGACGAGTACCACGACGACGGATCTCTCATCGGCTCGCCTGCTCGCATCCGTGAACGCTGGGAGTCCTGGACTAAAATGGGGCTCACGGGTTTGATTATTCGTTCAGAAACCGGCGAGGGATTGAATCTCGTCGCTGACCTCGCGGGCACTCGCGACACTCAGGGGCAATGACATGACGAGGTTTGAAACAATTGCTCTCGACACGCCCGGCGAAGGGATCTGTCGAATCACGCTGAATCGACCAGAGAAGCGAAATGCGATCTCGACCGCGATGCGCACCGAGTTGTTGATCGCTCTCGAGACCAATGATCGAAATCCCGAAGTGCGCGTCACCATTATTCGTGGTGGCGGAGCCTGTTTTTCCTCCGGTTACGACCTTGCCGGCGATCTCATGGTGGCGCCGCCGTTCCATACTGCGCCGGGCGATGGCGAGTGGGCCCGACAGGTCACCGACAATTGGTTTCGGTTTTGGGACCTTGCCAAGCCCGTCATCGCTCAGGTTCATGGGTACGCAATCGCTGGTGCGACCGAACTCGTGCAGGCATGTGACCTTGTGTATGTTGCGGACGACGCACGCATTTCTTATCCGATCGTGCGCGTTGCCTCGCCACCCGATTGTCAGTACCACGAGCCTCTTCTTGGAATGCGGCGAGCAATGGAAATCATGCTCACGGGCGGAGAAATGCTTGGTCCAGAAGCGGCACAAATCGGATGGGCGAATCGCTCATTCCCGGCAGTCGACCTCGACGAAGAGGTGCTCGACGTAGCGGCGCAGATTGCGGCGGTTGCGACCGATCTTGCCCAGATCAACAAACGAATGGTGCATCGCCAGGCAGAGATCATGGGCGTGCGTGCAGCCATCCGTGCTGGCTCCGAGTTCCAGGCGCTCGCTGGGCACCAGGCATCAGTTGAGGCATTCAAGGAAGATCCACTCGGGGCGATGAAGCGACACAATGCCGCCGACGCGGAACGCCGAGAGGCACGAGAACAGCGTCGTTCCGCAAAGTGACCACAAGCGGTTCGGTAACAGCGAGCGGGGTCACCGTTCATTTCTCGCGAAACCGTTTGTTGGTCATCTTCTTCGGAATCCTGCTCGGAGCAACACTCTCGGGACTCGATGGCGCCATCGTGGCCACCGCCGCTCCGACCATTCTCAGTGAACTCGGCAGCGTTTCGCTGCTGCCGTGGTTGACAACCAGTTATCTGCTCGCACAAGTCACCACAATGGCCGTATACGGAAAGCTCGGCGATATCTTTGGTCGGCGACGCGTTTTCATCATCGCCGTCATTACTTTCATGGTCGGTTCAATGATGTGCGGACTTGCTCAGTCGATGCCGATGTTGATCGGCACTCGTGTGCTTCAAGGAATCGGGGCCGGCGGAATCACAGCCCTTGCCATGGCCCTTATTGCTGACGTCACGCCCGCCGACAAACTCGGCAGGTATCTCGGGTTCACGGGAGTGGTTTTTGCGGTCAGCGCGATCTTGGGTCCTTGGGCAGGAGGATTCTTCACTGACAACTTCTCTTGGCGTTGGGCCTTCTTTGTGAATATTCCGAGCGGGACTCTCTGTCTCATCACATTGATGTTTGTTCCCAGATCCACGAATCGAGTCGCGCATCGCATCGATGTGCGCGGAGCATTACTTATTGCAGGTGCTGCTGCATCATTACTTCTGGCCATTGGTGGAACCGGCGGTCAAGTCCGATTCTTAAGTGTGCGCACGATCGGTCTGGCCTCTCTTTCGGTTGTGCTCGTTCTCTTGTTCGTCCTTCACGAACGCAGAACTCCAGAGCCAATCTTGGCTTTGCGCGTGATCTCTGGCCGGGTAAGGGCGTTGGCCCTCTCGGCGAATCTGATCTCAGGGCTCGCGTTTGGAACAGCGATCGTCTACCCGCCATTGTTCTTCGAAGCAGTTCGAGGAATCAGTGCGACCCAGGCGGGGTTGCTGCTTGCTCCGTTCGCAGTTACCTCAGGTCTCTGCACAATCATCGCTGGCCAGATCACCGATCGCCGCGGTGGGCACGTCGTGGTCCCATTCGTGGGCATGTTGGTGTCATGCATCGGAATGATTTTGCTCTCCTCTATCGATGCTTCGACGTCCGCGACGTTTGTTGTGGGTTCGGCAATGTTGGTGGGAATGGGCATCGGCTTCGTGATGCAGACACTTCTGTACGTGATTCAGCGATTCAATGAAGCGTCCGATATCGGAATGGCGACATCAACGATCATGCTGTCTCGTCTGCTTGGGAATGCCCTCGGCGTAGCTCTCGTCGGAACGATCTTCACTAATACGCTCATAAGTGGCGTACAAAAGAGACTCCCGGATTTTCCGGCTGATTCCATTCAGGGCGCACCTCAAGAGATTGCCGCTTTGTCTGACGGAGTGCGTGAACAGATCGAGGATGCGTTTGGTCAAGCCCTCGCTAATGGTTTTACTGTCATGGTCCCCGTGATGATTATTGGAGCCGTAGTTGTGGCGTGCATCCCCGCGAAGTTGGTACGCGATCGCCTTAGGTCCACACTGAGCGAGATCCCGTTGGCGGAGGGGACTGCAAACGTGCTTTAAACAGGCTTCACCCGTCAGGCAGTTGGTCGTGTTCCGATAACACTCGCCCGTTCCATGATGCGGCGTTGCGGCCAGTAGTCGCTCGATGCGTAGTGCTGCACTGCTCGGTTGTCCCAGAACGCTATGGAATCTGGTTCCCATCGGAATCGCACCTGGTATTCACAGGTCGCAGCTTGGTCGCAGAGGTGGTCGAGGAGCTCTCGGCTCTCGGCTTCGGGAAGCCCGTTGATCTTGTTGACAAAGTTCCGATTCACATAGAGCAACTGGCGGCCCGTCCGTTCGTGTCGAACCACGACCGGGTGTTCAACGATCGGGAACATCTCACGAGTTTCTGCTTGGCGATCTTCAGGAACGGTGCGACCGAAACTCTTCATGTAGTCGTGTTCGGCCGTTAATCCGTCAATAGCGATCTTGGTCTCATCAGAGAGACCGTCATAGGCCGCACCCATATCGGAAAAAAGCGTGTCACCTCCGACGGGCGGCACCTCAATGGCGTGAAGGATCGCGCCCATTGAAGGGGCAGCGCGCCAGGTCACATCGTGGTGCCAAGAGTTCTCATATCCGGCAACCTCGGCAGTCTTTTCGAACCGCACCAACTCAGGCACGCCGGTATTCGATGGGATGAAAGGATGAACTTCGAGTTCACCGAATCGCTTCGCAAAGGCAACGTGTTGCTCAGAGGAAAGTGGTTGATTGCGGAAAAAGATGACCTTGTAATCATCGAGTGCTATCTGGATCTCAGCGATCGTCTCGGTTGAGAGGTCGTTGCGTAGGTCGACTCCTGAAATCTCTGCTCCGAGAGTGGAGCCGATCTGCTTCACATCAAAATTCGTCCATGTGAGCTTTGCGAGTCGCTCGCGTTCCTCGGCTAAGTGTGTTGCCGGCCCTACCGGTAAGCCGCCAGCCGTGGTCCTGCGTGTTGCGCCGAGAGAAGCACTCGGATCACGTTCGGGTACAAGTTGCTCTGTGGTCATGACGATCCCCATCTGCTGTAAACCTGTCTGAACAGTAATGCAGACAAGTTTGTCGCCGATGAGCACTGTCTTACCTGAACCGGCTCGTTACGATGCTTGGGTGAAGAGAACGTGGATACGCCGAATTATCACGATCTCTGGCGTTTGGTTTTTGGCTCTGGCTCTCTTAGTGCTTCTACCTCTTTGGTTGATCGCCTGCATCCTCGTTGATCTTATTGGCAGGAAGTGGCGAGTCCCGACATTGAGGCTCGTGGCGTTCGCGTTGTGCTGGTCGTGGCTTGAGGCGATCGGCGTGAGTGTTGCCGGCATCCTTTGGCTCGTTGGCAAGGGCAAGAATCAGCGTGCGAACTATGCGCTGCAACGGTGGTGGGCGAAGCAGCTCATCCGTTCGTTACGCATTACCTGTGGCTTCGGTATCGACGTCGAAGGAGTTGAGGCGCTGTCCGACAAACCGCTTTTGTGTCTTGGTCGACACGCGAGCCTCGGCGATGCACTCGTAAGTGCCTGGGTCTTCGGTTCCCTTGCCCATCGATTCCCCCGGTACGTCATGAAGAAGGAATTACTTCTTGACCCATGTCTCGACATCGTGGGTCAACGAATCCCGAATTACTTCGTCGACCGCGGTTCGGCCGCCATTCGCCAAGAGATTGATGGCATACGGGCAATGGCCGCGAACATGTTGCCGAACGACGTTGCGGTCATCTTTCCTGAAGGAACACGAACGAATGACGAGAAGCGCGTTGCTCTTGTGCAACGCTTAGAAAAGCGCGCACCTGAACGTCACGCCAAAATGGCTGGTCTTGAGCGGCTCCTGCCGCCGCGTGTGGCGGGTGCAACAGCTCTCCTTGAGGCCATCCCCGAAGGCGATGTTGTGTTTCTGTGGCACGTCGGATTCGACGGCCTCGACACTTTTGTCGGAGTTCGTCGTCGCCTCACCCACGCCGGGCCACATGCACGAGTTGTTCTTGAATTGCATGATCGAGCGTCCGTTCCAAGTGGCGCAGCTTTTGAGTCCTGGCTTGATGATCGGTGGTTAGAGATCGACCGCAAGGTTGTAGACGCATCAGAACCACGGATTGAATAGTTTCGTCCGAGTTGTAGCCGGCGTTATTTGGGGGAGTTCACGATGTCTCTAGGCCTTGTAAAAGAGATCGATTTCAACGAATTCCATCGTGGGGAACTTCAACAGTTCCTAGGCGATGGGCGCGGAGCCAATGCTGCGGTGGCGATGCCATCTGGTCGGTCTCTGACCATCGTTGTTGGTAACGATGCTTGGACCTATCGGTCAACCGGTGTCGATATCGAAGTAGTTGAGGGTCGAGCCGTTGGTTTGACGATCTCGCTTGAGCGCGATGCGTTCAGTGACTTTGTTAATGAGATGTGGTCGGTGTTCGGACTTCTCTATGGAGAACGCTTAGTTCTCGAAGTCGGTTCCTTCGAACACCTCGTTGCTTGGGAGCCGGTTCTCCAATCGCTTTGGTTCGATCGTCCGATTTACGCGGCAACCGAGAGTTCGGATTTTGTTGGCCGAAATGGACAGCCACTCTCACTCAACCAGTCGTTCACCCTCGATGACGACGCCGACGAGATGTCCCACTTCCTACAGACTTGTGGCTACTTGGTTCTTCGAAATGTGTTCAGCGCAGAAGAGATTGCAGCGATGAACGAGGTCGTCGAACGCGAGCGGCAAGGTTCCACCCCAGATGACAAGCGTTCGTGGTGGGCGACAGACTCGGACGGCAATGAAGTCTGTTGTCGCGTGACCTACCTCGCTGAACGTGATCAGGTATTCGCCGACCTTGCCGCTGACGATCGCTTGAAAGCAATCGCATCCTTTTCGGGTGCGCAACTGTTGCCCTGTCCAGATCGCCTCGATGGCTTGGGCGTGGTCATCAAGAATCCTGGCGTGGTTGAAGGCTTGTCCGATCTGCCTTGGCACCGCGACTGCGGAATGGGTGGACACTTCGTGTTGTGTCCGGGCCTCAATGTGGGAGTTCAGCTCGACGAAGCAAGCGCGGAAAACGGACAACTCTGGTTCCTGGCCGGTTCGCACCACCATGCGGCACAGTCGCTTGATATGTCACAGATCAATGGTTTGCCCGCCATTGCTGTCAATGCACAACCTGGCGATGTCACGGTTCATTTCGGTCACGTTATGCATGCTGCACCGCCGCCCAGTTCACCGACAGCAAATCGCAAAGCGGTCTATGTGGGATTCCACGTTCCGGAACTTTTCGATGTCATTGGTCCGGGTCAGGCCTACAACGACGTTCTCTTCACCCACGGCGACGGTCGCGTGCGATCAGTTGAAGAAACGTCTAGCGGCAATTGAATCGCTTCTAAGAAACTGGACGAATGCGCAACGTGCGTTCTTCGGCGTTGAGGCATTTCCCAGTTGTGCAGTCGAATCTCCAGCCGTGCAACGTGCAGACCAATTCATCGCCATCGATCACGCCGAAGACGGAAAGGTCGGCATCGCGATGGGGGCATGTGCTTTGGACGATCCAATCGCCGATCTGAATTTCCTCTTCGGCAATGCCGCCTCGGTCAGGATCGGCTTTGCGCAGCGCTTCGGCCTCAGTTCTGATCATTCGTTCTTCTGAGAGCGATTTGAAGAAGTTGTAGACGTATTCGTTGAACGGCCCCGATCGCCACGCTGAAAAGCGACAGGACAGGAACAACGAGTTGCTCCAGTCCACAGCGCGTTCGGCGGCGACGGTTTCTACAAGGCGGCGATCAATGGTGAAGCGAAAGCCGCACTCTGCGCCATCCCATTCCGACACGGTGCCGGCAGGGAAATCGATGGCGATCTTGAGTTCACCCATATCGATCACGCAAACAGCGCCTACGCCGTTGCGAAGATTCGGAGCAATAGCGAGTAGCGGTTCCCACCACTCTTTGAGTCGTTGCACGAGATCGTCAGTTGGCTGAACCCACTGTGACTTGTGGTCTTCGATCCATGGGAGCCAGTCACATTGGTACTCACGAAGGTAGGACTCTTTCTGTTCAAAGATCGAGGCAACCTCGCTCGCTGAACACGGATGCGTGACATCGATTCGGTCGGGTGTGAACGCAATGGTGGTTCCAGGAATAGCGAGGATCCCGGTGCGGCCAGCATCTGACAGTCGGTTTATGAACTCGACCTGATCGGGAAAGATGCTTAATTCATCTCCGTTGATCACGTTCATACCGAACAATTCGGGATCGAGAAAGGCTGGTGGTCCAGCGCTGGGAACGACGGCGCGTGCGTTGATGACCTCGACATACCGAAGTGCTCGAGCGAACTGGCTGTCAATCTTCGCGTCGATGAGTTCGCGCATGACGTCGGCTGGTTCGTCGTAGACCATTGGGTACCAAATTGCTCCGCTGTATTGCACCCAATGAAGATCGATGGGGCCATGAGCGGTAAGAGCAGCAAGGTCGTGGGTTCGACAATCGTTCTGATTTACGAGGCGTCCGGTGTCGGCGGAAACGACGAGTGCGGAATCGCCACCTGGACCATCGGTGATCGATGTCTCACAATGAATTGCGATTCGGGTGCTGCCCAGTAGGTCGATCTCTTTGCCGTCGACGGTTCGCACAAAGTTGACGAAACCGAGTTCGCGCAGACGATTCTCGAGTTCTCGAGTGGGGTAGCCGGGGAGAAGAACTGTTGCAGTGCGTTCGATGTGATCTGAAAGCCACAGCTCATCGAGATGATCACCGTGGATGTGTGAGATGTAGAGGTAGTCGGCCGATTCGATGCGGGATATCAAGTCAGGGGAGAGGCGGTCGTTGCGGGGGAATACGCACCACGAGCCATGGAACGCGGGAAGAAACCAAGGGTCACACACAATGGACACATCGGTGGTCTCGATGAGGATTCCCGCGTGACCGATTGATGTTGCCTTCATGCCGATGAGACTAGTTAGGGCGAAGGAGAGTTGGTGATCTGGTCTACCTATTGCTCGTGATTAGCTCGGCGAGTCCAAATCTATCCTTGATCTCAAGAGTTCTTAGAAGATCATCCCGATCTCCAAATCGCCGGAGTGGAGACTGGTTTCTAGGCAGACGCGATGGGCGTCGGTTCGTGTTAGTTGTCAACGGCGAAAGCTTCTAAAACTTGGTTCTGCTCAAACGCGACGAGAGGCCCCATTGGGGCCTCTCGTTCTGGGAGCGGGTGAAGGTAATCGAAACCTCGTAGCCGACTTGGAAGGACGGTGCTCTACCATTGAGCTACACCCGCAGGTTTTCATACCTTATCGCATCGGTTTGGTGATCAGCCCGGAACGGCGAGTTGCGCCCCGACCGAACCTGGAGCAGGTGCATCCCATGCGGTGCCGCCGGTTCGTCCGCCAAGTTCCGGGCATTCGCCGGCGAAGATGCCCCACGAGCACTCCCATCCGGGGACGACCCAGTTGTGCATCATCCAAATATTTTTGTTCGCAGATTTGCGACCACCGATAGCTGCGCAGTCCTCGGCGCTCATGGCCTCGCCACCAATAACTAGTCCGCCCTTCGAACAGAGGCCCCCATTGCTGTTGTGCTGGTGCCAGACGTCGTTCGCTCCCGCGAAACCTTCTGGGGCGCCACCGAGATGAAAGACGAGATAACTCAGCCCGACGAGTTTTGAATCAGGGTTCGTGCCGTCGAAGAGGAGTTCCGACGGTTTGGCTGGATCAAAGGAAATCACGAGTCGAGCGTTGGTGTAATGCGCTCCGATGCAGGGAATGTACGCAGTCGACTTCTGATAGCCGCCGGCTAACGCGTCTGCAACCGTTGGAAATTTCGTCACGACAGATCTCGCCAGATCTTGTTGAGCCGTGAGTTTCACACGTTCGTCGCGAGTGAGTTCAACCTGAGGAGTCGATCCACGATGGCTGTGTCCCTCGGCGTCGGTAGCGACCTGCCCGGGCGATGATGGGGGTCCCGAGAGTTCACACGGTGTGGCGGTAGTGGCGGATATTTCTGTGGTGCCGCCGTGTGCATGTCCCGCAGTGTCGTGAGCTTCGGTGTAACTGGGGGTGAGCATGATCGCCCCGAGTACGACAGCAACTGTGCCAACGGCAAGCGCAGCAAAGCGCAGCGATATTCGTTCACGGCTTGGGCGCTGCAGCAGCGAAGGAAATGCAAGCGCAACAATCGCAAGCACAACAATGATTCCTTCAACGGCCGAAGAAATATTGCTAGGGGCAGAGAAGGATTCTGTCTGAAGTGCTTCAGGGCCGAACGGAAGACCAACGGTGGCTAACACAACCCACGTTGCGATGATGGCGAGGTTGACAACGATCGCAGATGCCCACACCCATCGGCGTGGACGGGCGACGATCAGGAGAGCAAAAGAGCATTGGTACGCAGCGATGGCTAGAAAAACCCAGCCGTGGGCCCAATCATCTGCGAGGTGATGGGGTGCGTATCCGAAGTGCACTGCCCCGACGGTTAAAGAAAGAACGGCGGCTAGCCAACGCACAGTGAGGTCCCGATCGAATTGATCGGAATGTCCTCGCGTGCCCGAAGATTGTCCAAGCACCTGCTTGTCAGGTTCGTTTGTGTTGGTGATTCCAGACTCCATGGAAACTCCAGATTATTTCATCTCGGTAGTGCTGAGTCGGGGAAGGGAGATTCGAACTCCCGGCCTCCTGCTCCCAAAGCAGGCGCGCTACCAAGCTGCGCCATTCCCCGGCGGGGCCATGGTACAGGTAGAACTCGAGCCCTCCGTTACCAGGTCGATTCGAGACTGAATCTTCCGGCTGGACGAGGTCGCGAATCGCGCCGGTAGACTCGCCATCCTGTGAAAGCCACCGTCGAAGCCCTCGAGGGCAACAAAGTCAAACTGTCCGTTGAAGTTGACGAGCAGGAATTCGAATCAGCCGTTGATGCGGCGTTCAAAAAGATCGCCCGCGAGGTACGCATACCTGGATTCCGTCCGGGTAAGGCTCCACGTCGGGTTCTTGAGTCACATATCGGCGCTGGTGCCGGTCGTGCTCAGGCGTTGAACGATGCATTGCCGGACTATTACTCCGAGGCGGTGCTTGCCAACGAGGTCGATGTCATCGCGCCACCCGATATCGAACTTGTCGAAGGTTCTGAATTCGGAAACGTGAAGTTCGACGCAATCGTCGAGGTCCGCCCAGTTATTTCGATCTCCGGCTACAAGACTCTGGCTGTCGAAATCCCATCTCCGTCGCCGTCCGACGAAGAGATTGATGCGCAACTCGAGCGCTTCCGTAGTCAGTACGGCGATCTCGAAGTTGTTGAACGTGCCGCCGACACTGGCGACTACGTCACGATCGACATCGAAGGTTCGCAGAACGACGAGGTCCTCGAAGGTCTTGTTGCCAGTGCGTACCTCTACGAGGTCGGCTCCGCCGGCATCGTTCCTGAACTCGACGAGCAACTTGCCGGCGTTTCTGCTGGCGATACCCGTTCCTTCGGTGCAGCGCATCCGAATGGTGAGGAGGAAGATCCGCTTCATTTCGAGATAACCGTTACAGAAGTAAAAGCCAAGGTTCTTCCAGAACTCAACGATGAATTCGCCCTACAAGCTTCTGAGTTTGAGACCATGGCGGCATGGCGTGACGATCTTGTCACTCGCATGACCGAGGTTCGCAAAGCCCAATCACAAATGATCGTTCGTGAGAAAATCGGTGAAGCACTTGCGGAACTCGTTCCCGACGAACTTCCTGAACCGCTGATCGCAGCCGAGATGAACGAGCGTCTCCAGGACATGGCGATGCGCTTGCAGGCACAGGGCCTTTCTCTCGATCAGTGGCTCCAGTTCTCGGGCACCGACACCGAACAGTTCCTTGATGAACTCAAGACCACGGCCGATCGTTCGGCTCGTGTTGATCTTGCGTTGCGAGCAATCGCACTCGCAGAGTCCATCCAAGTTCTTGAAGAGGACCTCGACCTCGAATTCGAAGCTGTGGCTGCTCGTGTCGAACAAGACAGCGATGTTGTCCGCACGCAGCTCACTGAAGCCGGGCACATCCCCGCACTCAAGGTCGACATTGCGAAGCGGAAGTCGCTCGATTGGTTGACAGAATCTGTCACCATCACCGACGAGGCCGGAAACAGCATCGCATTCTCCGATCTTGCCGCGTCAGATGAAGACGATGGCGATACCGTCCTAGACATCCCAGCGTCCGAGGAGGACGAATCCGAGTGATCGAATCCAGCAGCATCAGCGACCTGAAGATCAGTAATTACATTCCGAACCCGACAGTCATTTACGAGACAAGTCGCGGTCAGACCATTACTGCCGATCTTTACTCGCGTCTGTTGAAGGAAAACATCATCTTCATTGGCACGCCGATTGACGACACCGTTGCCAATCTGATCTGTGCGCAGTTGCTGCATCTCGAGTCGGAAAATCCCGACAAGGACATCAACATCTACATCAACAGCCCCGGTGGCGATGTTCTGGCGCTTATGGCCATTTACGACACCATGCAGTTCGTGAAGCCTGACATTACGACCATCTGCTTCGGCCAAGCCGCCTCAGCAGCAGCGGTGCTCCTTGCCGCAGGCACCCCCGGCAAGCGCCTTGCGCTGCCTCATGCCCGCATCCTCATCCACCAGCCATACGCCGGGGCTCAGGGCCAGGCCACCGACATCGAGCTCGCCGCAAGAGAGATTCTTCGGATCCGTTCTTTGCTCGAAGAGGTCCTTTCGTCCCATACAGGGCAGACCCAAGAGAAGATCCACCGGGACACCGACCGGGACTTTGTAATGTCTGCAGAGGAAGCCAAAGAGTACGGGATCATCGACGAGGTGATTTCCCTCCGGGAGCTCGCCGACACGAGCGGTCCAATTACGGCCGTTCGCTGAGACTCAACAGACCAAGGGGTACCCAAACGTGGCCAAGTTCGGAGATGGTGGCGAACTTCTGAAGTGCTCGTTTTGCGGGAAGTCCCAGAAGCAGGTCAAGAAACTGATCGCCGGTCCAGGTGTTTACATCTGCGACGAGTGCATCGACCTGTGCAACGAGATCATCGAAGAGGAGCTTTCCGAAACCGGGGAGCTTTCTCTTGAAGAACTTCCGAAGCCTGTCGAAATTTTTGAGTTCCTGAACGATTACATCGTTGGTCAAGAACAGGCCAAGCGCATTCTCTCGGTAGCGGTCTACAACCACTATCGACGCGTTCAGTACGGGGCGGCGCAGCGCGACGACGTTGAACTCGCAAAATCCAACATCCTTCTTATTGGTCCCACTGGTTGCGGCAAGACTCTGCTGGCACAGACTCTGGCTCGCATGTTGAACGTTCCGTTCGCCATTGCCGATGCCACGGCTCTCACCGAGGCCGGTTATGTGGGCGAGGATGTCGAGAACATCCTGCTCAAGTTGATCCAAGCGGCCGATTACGACGTGAAGAAGGCCGAAACCGGAATCATCTACATCGACGAAATCGACAAGGTCGCTCGCAAATCAGAGAACCCCTCGATTACTCGAGACGTTTCCGGTGAAGGCGTCCAACAGGCACTTCTAAAGATTCTTGAAGGAACCACTGCTTCGGTTCCTCCGCAAGGAGGGCGTAAGCACCCCCATCAGGAATTCATCCAGATCGACACCACCAATATCCTTTTCATCTGTGGTGGTGCGTTCGCTGGCGTCGACAAGATCATCGAAAGCCGCATCGGCAAGAAGGGCATCGGCTTCTCGGCCGAACTTCGTTCCGATAAGGCCGATGTCGGTGCGCTGTACAAGAGCATCCTCCCCGAAGACCTTCTCAAGTTCGGCCTTATCCCCGAATTCATCGGCCGTCTGCCCGTGATCGGTGCTGTCGCCAATCTTGATCGCGAAGCTCTCGTCGAAATTCTGACCGAGCCACGCAACGCGCTAGTGAAGCAGTACCAGAAGTTCTTCGAGTTCGAAGAGGTTGAACTTGAATTCACTCCTGAAGCCCTCAACGCCATCGCTGACCAGGCCCTCGTGCGTGGCACCGGTGCTCGTGGCCTGCGTGCAATCCTCGAAGAAGTACTCCTCGAGATCATGTACGAACTTCCGAGCCGCGAGGACATCGCCAAGGTCGTCATCGGGGCAGAGTCGGTTATCGAACGAACCGAACCGGTGTTCATCACCCGTGCGTCGACACCACGCACGAATCGCCCACGACGCGCTGCGTCGTAGTCGTCACTTTCTCTTCACAATGCGCGTCACTCCGTGAACTTCGACGAATCAATCGCGTACCTCGACAGTCATATCAATCTCGAGGCGAGCGCCGGGCTCATTCATGGCCTCTCACTCGACCACATGCGCAGCCTTGTGGGAGTGCTTGGCGATCCTCAGGATTCGTTCCAAGTCATTCATGTAACCGGAACGAACGGCAAGGGATCAACGGCGCGCATGATCACGGCGCTGCTTATCGAGCACGGATTGTCTGTCGGCACCTACAGCAGCCCGCATTTGCAGCGAATCAACGAACGCATCTGCTGGAATGGCGAATCGATTTCCGATGAGCAGTTCGCTTCAGTCATCACCGACGTCGCTCGTGTTGCACCACTTTCGGGTATCACGCCCTCGTTCTTCGAGCTTCTGACCGCCGCAGCGTTCCTATGGTTTGCTGAATCGGCTGTTGATGTTGCCGTGGTTGAAGTGGGGCTGTTGGGTCGTTACGACGCAACCAACGTGTGCTATGCCGATGTTGCCGTGATTACGAACATCGGCCGTGATCATACTGACGGCGAAGGAGAGTGGCGACAGGCAATCGCCACGGAGAAGGCCGGCATCATCACGGAGAAGTCGACGCTTGTAACTGGCGTAACTGATCTAGCGCTCCGAGCGATCTTCTACGCGGAAGGACCAGAGCGCGTCTTTTCTCGGGGCGATGATTTCGAGATAGCGAATGACCTCTACGCAGTTGGTGGCCATCTCATCGATCTACGAACCCCTTTTGGCACCTACGACCAACTGTTGGTTCCACTGCATGGCGTGCACCAATCAGAGAATGCGGCCTTAGCGGTTGTCGCTGTCGAAGCGTTTTTCGATCGAGCTCTAGACGAGGCCGTCATCGAATCGGCACTCCAGTCCGTAACAATGCCTGGGCGATTCGAAGTTGTCTCTCATTCGCCTCTACTCATCCTCGATGGCGCCCACAACCCTGATGGTGCTCGAGCTGCGGCACGAACCCTCAACGAGGAATTTGATGTTTCGGGTCGACGGGTGCTCGTTGTCGGAATGTTGACGGGGCGCGATGTTGTCGAAATGCTCGAATCTCTAGAAGCACGGCAGGCCGACCTCGTTATCGCGTGCACGCCGCAAAGCCCGAGAGCGGTACCGGCATCAGATGTTGCGGCGGTGGTCCGCGCGATGGGGGTCATGGTCGAACAGATCGATGATGTCGCCACAGCGGTGCAGCGAGCGATCGACGTTTCAACCGATGAGGACGTCATTCTCGTTGCCGGTTCGCTCTATGTTGCAGGTGCGGCGCGTACTGCTGCTGAATGGATCGCTCGCCGGGGCGACTGAGAAGCGTTCTTCTGGCGAATCGCATTTCGGGCAGGTGGTGGTCTAGCGTTTCGGACATGGACCGCACGTTTATTATCTGCAAACCCGACGCCGTCGAACGGGGCCTGGTCGGAGAAATCCTCTCTCGCTTTGAGCGCCGCAACCTCAGTGTTGTTGCCGCAGAGCTCCGAACGATCGATCGCGCTACTGCCGAGCGGCACTACGGCGAACATTCCGACAAGCCGTTTTTTGGTGAACTCGTTGAATTCATCACTCGCGGTCCAGCGATGCTTGCAGTGATCGAAGGTCCGGAGGACACGTGGAAGGTTGTTCGGACGATGATGGGTGCGACGAACCCTCGCGATGCTGCTCCTGGCACCATCCGCGGTGATCTCGGGATTCTCTTCACTGAGAACCTGATCCATGGCAGCGACGGCCCCGAAGCGGCTCAGCGCGAGATTGCACTTTTCTTCTCTGGCCTCTGATTCCAGCGTTAGTTGGTCCCGCGTTGGTCGCGGACTAGCCTGAACACAGGACGGAGAAGGTCAGGTGCATCGTTGCGCTGGCATGTTGGGACCGTCTTCTTCCACCTCATTTATCTGCATCGCTTCACTGTCGCCTTTTCACACCAGAGCAGCAGGCCCAGAGCTCCAACGGGAGGCTCACCCCATGGCCGGGAATATTTTCAACTCGATTTCTTCGAGTATCTCCAAATCGATCGCTTCACGAGACTCGCTGTCCAACATTGTCGGACGCGACATGGCCGTCGATCTCGGCACCGCCAATACCCTCATTTACGTTCGCGGCGAAGGCATCGTGCTCAATGAGCCATCAGTAGTCGCCATCAACGTCAAAGACGGGCGGCCCGTTGCCGTAGGCGCCGAAGCAAAACGCATGATCGGGCGCACGCCATCTCATATCCAGGCGATTCGTCCCTTACGTGACGGCGTTATCGCCGATTTCGACATCTGCGAAAAAATGCTTCGCTATTTTATTCAGAAGGTTCATACTTCGAAGTGGGCCAAGCCACGCATGGTGATCTGTGTTCCTTCCGGGATCACTCCCGTTGAACAACGAGCCGTGCAGGAAGCCGCAGAGTTCGCCGGAGCACGTAAACCGGCATACATCATCGAAGAACCAATGGCTGCTGCAATCGGCGCTGGGTTACCAGTCCAGGAACCCACTGGGAACATGATCGTCGATATCGGTGGCGGAACGACCGAAGTTGCTGTTATCTCGCTCGGCGGAGTTGTGACCTCGCAATCGGCACGCGTCGGTGGCGATGCCATCGATGCTGCGATCATCAGCTACATCAAGAAGGAATACAGCCTCGCCCTTGGCGAACGTACCGCCGAAGAAGTCAAAATAGCGCTGGGCTCAGCATGGCCTCTTGAGATCGAATTGCACGCGGAAATTCGCGGCCGCGACCTTGTTACTGGTCTCCCGAAAACCATCGTGACGACGACCGAGGAAATTCGTGAGGCGATTGAAGAACCGGTAGCTGCAATCGTCGACGCAGTGAAAGTCACCCTCGACAAGACCCCTCCGGAACTGTCTGCCGACATCATGGAACAAGGCGTTGTGCTTGCTGGCGGTGGAGCGTTACTTCACGGAATCAGCGAACGGCTCGAACATGAAACCGGTATGCCGATCATCATCGCCCAAAATCCCCTGTTCGCCGTCGCTATCGGCTCGGGCCAATCGCTTGAGGAGTTCGACGCATTGAAGGGCGTGCTCTTCTCGTCGACCATCAACTGAGTCGATCTGCACCATGGCGTCGTCGAGGCGAAGAGGACGAACACGTATAACGATCAGTCTGTTGCTTCTGTCGGCAGTTTTCCTTCTAACTCTTGATAGTCGTGGGTCAGGGCCCGTCCAATCCGCCCGGAGTGCTGTGGTGTCGGTGCTGTCCCCACTGGGCAGTGCTGCCGCGATTGTTGTTAATCCCTTTCGGAACGCTTGGGATAGCGCATTTGATCAAGGGAATCTCAAGAACGAGAATGAAACACTCCGTGAGGAAAACGATCGTTTGAAAGGCGATGTAACGGCCAACTCCATAGCGAAGAAACAGTTGCAGCAACTTCTGCAACTTGTCGGTATTCCATTCGTTGGCGATACCCCTGTCGTGCACACCCGTGTTCTTTCCGGTGCTGTTGGAAACTTCGGCGATCGAATCGAACTCGATAAGGGCTCGAATTCGGGCATCGAGAGAAATATGCCGGTAGTGACCGGCGAAGGGCTCATCGGAAAAGTTATCGAAGTAAGCGAGAACCGTTCAGTTGTGTCGCTTCTTTCGAGTGGGACCTACAGGGTCGGGTTCTCTGTCGTAGGGACTGCTGCCATCGGGATTGCACAGGGCAGTGGTGGCGATGGCAGCCTCCGCGGAACCAATATCGATTCTCGCCAGGCAGTGACAGTGGGAGCGATCACTGCGACGAGCGGCTTAGCGGGCAGTCCGTTTCCTCCGAATCTTCCGATCGGCACGATCACCGCAGTTCGAACCAATGAGGCGGCACTCGAATCGACTATTGATATTTCGATGTTCGCTAACCTCAACGATCTCGTCTACGCCGATGTCGTCCTATGGAAACCCGCTGGCTGAGTCATGAATAACCCTGCACTGCGTTATCTGATTGTGATCGCGACAGCGGCGGTGCTGCAGTACACGGTCGTCACGCAATTTCGTATCTTGGGAGTGAGTGCCGATCTGTTCCTGCTTATCGCCGTAGCAGCAGGCATGATCGGTGGCGCTGAACGTGGAGCAATCGTGGGCTTTGCCAGTGGACTTTGTCTTGATCTGATGGTGACAACGCCTTTCGGACTCTGTTCAATCTCAGGACTTGTTGCCGGTGTCGTGGCTGGCTTACTTGAGGACGCGACTATCCATTCCGCTCGGTGGCTGACGATGGTGATTGCTTTTCTGGCGAGTTCCGCTGGAATTCTTTCGTTCGCCATTGCGGGAAACCTGCTTGGCCGTCCAGATCTGCTCTCTGGACACCTCTTCACGATCCTTGGGATCGTCGGAGTCGCATCTGCTGCACTGGTGTTTCCCGCTCTAAGGGCCTGTCGATGGGCAGATCCGGAAGATTCCCTCCTCCGGGCTGCAGCCCGCTGAGGGCCTTGATCTGCTGAACTGTGGGAGCCGTGATTCTCCAGCTCGTGCATCCCACCGCCTTCGCGTAAACCCCTGACCCATGGACACCTCCTCGCCTCGTCTCCGCATGAGCATTCTTGGAGTTGTCGTTCTCGGGTGTTTCCTCGCCCTCTTCGCTCGGCTTTGGTACCTGCAGGTAATGGAAGCACCTGCTCTCGCTGTCCAAGCGACGGCGAACCGCACTCGAACGGTCGCTACAGAAGCACCTCGTGGTCGCATTTTCGACGCGAAGGGTCGGGTGATTGTCGACAACCGAACCTCGCTCATCGTTTCAATCGATCGTAACGAATTGAAGAAAGTGAAGAATCGCGACGACCTCATCGCAAGGCTTGCCGATGTTCTGACAGCGAATGGTGCGCCGATCAAGATCTCCACGATCGAGAAACGGTTGTCGGACAAGAAAGCTGACCAGTTGCAAGCACTTCCAATTGCCTCTGATGTCACCGACGAGGTCATTCACCATCTTTCGGAGTATGCCGAAGATTTTCCTGCGGTTTCTTATGAGCGCAAGACAGTCCGCGTGTATCCCTACGGTACGATTGCATCGAACATCCTTGGTTACACCGGTCGCATCACCGCCGAGACACTCAAGAGGTTGGAACCAGGAACTGATCCTGATGGAGTTGAGAAGTCCTATCAACCAGATTCCATCATTGGGCTGGCCGGAGTTGAATCGACCTACGAAAAGGAACTTCGCGGTACACCTGGCATTGAGTTGGTGCAGGTTGATTTCAAGAATCGCCCAGTTGGTACTGAGTCGTATCAACCCCCGAAGTCTGGCAACGATATCCAGCTCCATATCGATATCGAAGTTCAGATTCGAGCCGAGCAGGCGCTCGTCGAGCGACTGAATGTTTTGCGTGGGACAGCCCAACGAGACGGCACAATTCGAGGCGCTCCAGCGGGTTCCGTTGTCGTGCTTGACCCTCGAGACGGGGGAGTTGTGGCGTTGGCATCGGCTCCGTCGTATGACCCCCAGGAGTTTGCAGTTGGGATCACCCAGGAGCGTTACAACCAGCTTCAAGACGTCAACGGGGCGAGTGCGCTGATTGATCGTTCAATCACCGGCCAGTATGCGCCCGGCTCTACGTTCAAACTTGTGACTGCTGCTGCTGCGTTAAGTAACGGGCTCATCGATGGGAACTCATCGATATACGACGATGGCGTCTACCGGGTTGGCAATCCCGTTCAGGAATTTACCAACGCCGGCAAAGAAAAATATGGAAATGTCAACGTGGTTCGCGGCCTTACGGTCTCGTCGGATGTTTACTTTTATTGGCTTGGCGACCGCATGGACGGAACCACGCTGATTCAGGACGCTGCGACAGCATTCGGTTTCGATAAGCGAACCGGCATTGATCTCCCGAATGAATCGGCCGGCTACGTGCTGACCAAAGCCGAGAAGAAGGCACTTTCCAAAAAGTACCCCGACGCCTACCCGAATGGCGATTGGTACACCGGCGACAACGTCCAGTTGGCGGTAGGTCAGAATGTGATTGTGGTTACTCCGTTGCAACTTGCTCGCGCGTATGCGGCATTTGCGAACGGTGGCACCGTCTACCAGCCACATGTGGTGTGGAAGATTCTCAGGCCCAACAGCACTACAACAGATCCATCTGATGTTCTGCGGGTGCTCGAACCGGTGGTCACAGGCACCGTGACGCTCCCGCCCGATGTCCGTGGTCCAATTGCTTCAGGGCTCGAAGGAGTTACAAGCGGCTCTGGAACTGGGGCCTCGGCCTTCGTGGGTTTCGACCAACAGGCCTTCCGCATTGTCGGCAAGACGGGAACTGCTCAGGTCGATGGCAAAGCCGATACTTCGCTCTTCGCTTCGTATGGGCCTGCTCTCTCGCCGAAATGGGTGGTGGCCGCAGTCATGGAGGAGTCGGGCTTTGGCTCCGAAGCTTCGGGCGAAGTCGCTCGTCGGATCTATGAAGTGATCGCGAATCAAGCGCTCACTGGTGCTGGAACCGCAACGAACGGATCGATGGACTGATGTTGCCGCAATCGATTTCCTCTCGTGCGTCAAAGTTGAGCCGGCGCGATCCAACCGCACCGCTTCGACACATCGATCCCGTGCTCATCGGATGCACGGTGGCTCTCTCGATCTTGGGAGTAATCGCTGTGTATAGCGCAACGCGTGGTCCGGGGCCCGACTATTCGAAGTCGTATTTGTATAAGCAGACGATATTCATGGTCATCGGCGCAGGAGCGATGGTCTTTTGTAGCGTTGTTGACTACCGAAAGCTTCATGACTGGGCGTGGGTGTTTTATGGGATTACCACCGCTCTGCTTGTGCTCGTTGTCTCTCCGTTGGGTAGCGAAGTCAATGGAGCAAAATCATGGTTTTCCCTGGGACCGTTTCAGATGCAGCCTGCAGAGTTTTCAAAGCTGTCGCTTATTGGCGTCCTCGCGTTTTTGCTTTCGGAGTTTCGCGGTGATGTTGACATTCGGCGACTCGTTGCACTTCTCGCGACGGCTGCGCTGCCTATGGCTCTCATCATGTTGCAACCGGATCTCGGTGAGACACTGATCCTTCTTGCCATCACGATGACGATCATGCTCGTGGGAGGACTCCCCACGAAATACATCGCGGTGCTCACGATCGTTGGCTTAGTAGGCGTCGTGGGCGCATTGAACTCACCGCTATTAGCGGACTATCAGCGCGACCGGTTGACTGCTTTCGTGAACCCGAGCGATACCTCGAACGCTGCCCTCTACAACATCGAACAGAGCCAGCAGGCCATCGCCAATGGCGGGATCACTGGTCAAGGTCTTTTCGATGGTCCGCAAACAAAGTTGGGTTTTGTCCCTGAGCAACAGACGGACTTCATCTTTACCGCCGTTGCTGAGCAGTTTGGCATCATCGGAGCATCCACAATGCTGTTCTTGTACGGGCTGCTCTGTTACCGGATCTGGAGAATCGCCCAAGTTGCCAAGGATTCATTCGGCACGTATCTCTGCGCTGGAGTCTTGGCGATGTTCGCCTTTTCGGCGTTTGAGAACGTGGGTATGGCAATGGGGATCATGCCAGTGACAGGTATCCCTTTGCTTTTGATCAGCGCGGGGGGTTCGGCAACCATCACGGCATTGGCCGGACTTGGCCTTGTTCTCAACGTTTACATGCGCCGGTTCCAGTAGGCCGGGGGTACCCCGGTAGCATCTACCGGTCATGACCGATGTATGGCCCCAGCTGGAGCCCCTTCTGGCCAAAGTGGCGAAACCTGCTCGCTACATCGGCCTCGAGGACGGAGCTCGTACCCCACACCATGCCCCCGACAAGGTGGCGTGGTTGTTGTCGTACCCCGATACGTACGAAATAGGTCTCCCAAATCAGGGTCTGCAGATTCTCTACGAAATCCTCAATGAGAATCCCCACGCCGTTGCCGAGAGGGCCTACGCGCCATGGACTGATCTCGAGTGTCTTCTTCGCGATCGCAACATCCCGTTGTTCTCAATCGATAGCCATCGACCCGCATCGGCATTTGATCTGATCGGCTTCAACCTCTCGGCTGAACTGACCTACACAAATCTTCTCAACATGGTCGATCTCGCTGGTGTGCCGGTGCGCAGCGCTGAACGCCGACCCGAGCATCCGCTCATCGTCGCTGGGGGACACTGCACCTATAACCCCGAGCCGATTGCTGACTTCCTCGACATTGTTGTGTTGGGCGATGGTGAAGAGGTCATCACCGAAATTAACGAAGTGGTTCGCGATTGGAAAATGTCGGGCCGTACCGATGGCAGCCGGGAGAATGTCCTTCGTGAGCTGTCACACATCGTCGGCGTCTATGTCCCGTCGATGTACGACGTCACCTACGAGGGTGCAGACCTCGTGGCCGTTACCCCGCGCTATAGCGATGTTCCTGAACGGGTCGAGAAGCGCACCGTTGCTGATCTCGCCGAGTTCCCGTATCCCAAGACGCAACTGGTCCCAATCACCGAAGTAGTGCACGATCGCTTGAATGTTGAAGTGTTCCGCGGCTGTACTCGCGGTTGTCGGTTCTGCCAGGCAGGCATGATCACTCGCCCGGTTCGTGAACGACCCGCCGAGCAAGTCCGCACCATGGTCGAAGAGGGTCTGCGTCGAACCGGCTACGACGAGGTTGCCCTCACATCGCTGTCGACCGCGGATTTCTCGGGAATCGAAAAACTGGTCGGCGATATTGTGAAGTCGACTGACGACGGACCACCTGTCTCGGTATCACTTCCGAGTCTTCGCGTTGACGCGTTTGGTGTTGGTATCGCTACCCAAATCCAGCGTGCGCGTCGAACCGGACTCACCTTCGCTCCCGAAGCTGGCACATGGCGCATGCGTCAGGTCATCAACAAACTCATTCTCGAAGAGGACCTTTACAGCGCTGTTGAAGCCGCTTACTCAAACGGTTGGCGCCGAGTGAAATTGTATTTCCTTACGGGTTTGCCAACCGAAACCGATGAAGACACGTTGGGAATCGCCGAACTTGCTCGAAACTGTGTCGAACTCGGAAAGGCGCATACGAAGAGCCCATCAGTTACAGCGTCTGTTGGCGGTTTTGTTCCGAAGCCATTCACGCCATTCCAATGGTTCGGGCAAAACACGGTCGAAGAACTCCGCCGCAAGATCAACCTTCTTCGCGACGACACCCGCAAGTCTCATGGCGTTCAGGTGAAGTGGCACGACCCAAAAGCGACACTCGTCGAAGGAATCATGAGTCGCGGCGATCGACGCGTTGGCGTTGTCATCGAGGAAGTGTGGCGACAGGGCGGAACCTTCCAAGAGTGGAACGAACGGTTCGACCTTGACCTCTGGACGAATGCCATGGCCGCCCATGGCATCGACCCGGACTGGTACGCCTATCGCCACCGCACCGAACACGAGGTCCTCCCGTGGGACCACCTCAGCGCCGGCCTGCATAAGGATTTCCTTTGGCAGGACTGGCGAGATGCCCTAGCCGAGGTCGGGCTCCCTGATTGCCGTTGGACCCCGTGTTATGACTGCGGAGCATGCACCGGTTATTCGATCGAGCACATCGTGGCCTCAGCCACACCTCCAGCAGGAGGTTCACAGGGAACCGGACAGGACCTCGGTCGTTCCGTTCCCGTGACGCTTCTCGGCCGTGCACCCGTCGTGGTGGGGTCGTAATGAGGATTCGAGTGCGGTATTCGAAACTCGGAAAGATTCGTTTCTCGAGTCATCGCGATATGGCGCGTTGCTGGGAGCGAGCGCTTCGACGCGCTGAACTTCCCGTTTCAATTACCGAAGGTTTTTCGCCACGACCGAAGGTCCACTTCGGGCTGGCACTTTCTACAAGTCATGAGTCGCTGGGGGAGTACCTCGATATCGATTTGCAGGAGCCTGAGGGCTCAAGCGTTGATCTCGGGACATTGCCCGAGCGGCTCACGCCGTTCCTCCCACAGGGCGTCGTTGTCGAGGCAGTCTCGGTCATCGAACGCTCAGAGCTGTCTCTTCAAGAGGCAGTCACGGTTTGCACATGGTTGATTGAAGTTCCAGGAGTAAGTCCTGAACAGCTTGAGATCGATGTGCGCACCATGCTCGATGCCACAACGCTTCCGGTGATCCGGGAACGGAAGGGCAAGAAGGTGGCCGACGATATTCGGTCAGGAATCATTGATCTTCGGGTCATTGGCGCCACGCCTTCTGATGCTCCTGAACAAGGGGCCGTCTTCGAAGCCGAGCTGGCAACCCAGCCCCGCTCCGTGCGACCAGCAGAACTTCTGGCCGCATTCGACCCGCCCCGCAACGAGGGGCGCGTCCGCAGAACACACCAATGGATCATCACTGACGGCGCGAGACGGGAACCGATCCCGGCCCACGCGACGGCACGCGCACCTGCACAAGCGGGCGCGCGATGAGAAGGGAACTCAATCATGTCCGACCCCACGGTCGAACCCGGCGCTTCAGCGTCGAATCGTCAAGACCACCAATCAACCGAGAGCGCTCGTTCAGCAAACGCTGAGTCAACGCCAACCGCTTCTTCAGAGCCGGCTCGCACGGTCGCCCAATCGGGTCCTGAGGGATCAGGTGGAGCGAGCGCGTCCGAAGGCGAAGCCTCGCCGAGCGGAGATGGCGTCAATCGTCCGCGTCGTCGCCGAGGATCGCGTGGCGGAAGAAATCGCAACCGCTCGGGCGGAGCTCAAAACAACTCCGGCAACGCATCATCAACTGAGACCGCTAGCGCCGATGACCCGGTTGCCCCCAAGCCACAGATTGGCGATAGTCGACCTGCTCCAGAATCGGATGAAGCCGACCCGTCTCTGAAGGACGAGGGTCAAGCCTCTGGCCAACCACGAAGCGGAAATCGCCGACGTCGAGGTGGTCGCGGTCGTGGCGGTGGCGGTGGTGGTCAGCAGCAAGGCCAGAACGCTGAGAAGGCTCAGAATGCCCAGCAAGGCCAGCAAACCCAGAATGTTCAGCCGAACCAGCAGAAGGGCCAGCAACGCAAGGGAGTGGCACCGAAGCCGGTTGAGGCGATCCTCGGTGGCGATGGGCCAGATCTCGACGAAGAAACACTTGAAAAGCGCAAGGGTCGTGAGCGCAACGGCCGCCCAGTCGGTCGCTACATGATGGCGGTCAGCGTTCGCCCGGAAGCCACACAGATTGCCGTACTCGAGGGTCGAAACCTGATCGAGCATTACGTCTCCCGTCCGGCCGATGACGTTGCCCAAATCCACGGCAACATTTATCTCGGCAAGGTGCAGAACGTTCTGCCCGGAATGGAAGCTGCTTTCGTCGATATCGCAACGCCAAAAAATGCAGTGCTCTACCGAGGCGATGTGCAGTTCGATGCTGACGATGTCGAAGGTGCCGCTGCAAATGCACGCATTGAGCAGATCTTGAAGCCGCGCCAAACAATCATCTGCCAGGTCACAAAGAATCCGATCGCTCACAAGGGAGCACGCCTCACCCAAGAAGTGTCGCTTCCTGGGCGCTTCGTGGTGCTTATTCCGAACTCCAGCACCTATGGCATCTCAAAGCGTCTCGACGATGGTGAGCGTCGCCGGCTTCGCAATATCCTCGACAAAGTGAAGCCGCCGCAGCATGGCGTCATCGTTCGAACAGCAGCAGAAGGAGTGACATCCGAGGAGATTTCCTCAGACGTGCGCCGGCTCCTGTCGCAATGGGAACAAATCGAAAATCTGGCGAACACTGCTCAAGCCCCTGCGCTTCTTTATCGGGAGCCCGATATGGCTGTTCGGGTCATTCGAGAAGAGTTCAGCGATAACTATCGAAGTGTTGTCATCGACGACGAAGCCCTCTACAAAGATGTGCACGACTACGTGTCAAGTATTTCTCCGGCGCTTGCCGATCGCATCGAGTTCTACGACCGCTCCACCGAACCTCTCTCGATCTTCGAGCGACACCATGTACACGAGCAGGTTCACAAGGCGCTCGACCGCAAGGTGTGGTTGCCTTCCGGCGGTTCACTCATCATTGAGCACACCGAAGCACTCACGGTGATCGATGTGAACACCGGCAAAAACGTCGGATCGAAAAGCCTTGAGGAAACCGTTTACCGAAACAACCTCGAAGCTGCTGTCGAAATCGCAAAGCAGTTACGCCTTCGTGATATTGGCGGCATCATCGTTATCGACTTCATCGACATGGAGATCAAGGGAAATCGCGACGACGTCGTCAAGGTCTTCCGTGAAGCGCTGGCGCGAGATAAAACCCGCACCCAGGTGTTCGATATCTCCGAACTCGGTCTCGTTGAAATGACCCGGAAACGGATTGGCGAAGGGCTCCTTGAATCCTTTGCAACACAGTGTCCCGATTGTGAAGGCCGGGGCGTTCAGGTCGACCCGGACCTCTTGGTCTGAGGCGACCCAAACTCCCGCTCCCGGCCCGGGTTTCATAATCTTGGGCCGGGGGGCTAGAGTTGCCCCCCTATGTATGCCGTGATCCAGACAGGTGGCAAGCAGTACCGCGTCGAAGAGGGCCAACGACTTGATGTCGAACGCCTCGGCGAGGCTGACGAAGTCACCCTCACTCCAGTGCTCGTTGTCGATGGTGACACCGTCCTCGCTACTCCCGCGCAACTGGCTGGTGCCAGTGTCTCCGCCCGGGTTGTTGGTGCGGCCAAGGGTCCCAAGGTCATCGGCTTCACCTACAAGAACAAGGCCAACGAGCGTCGTCGTTGGGGTCATCGTCAGCACTATGCGACGATCGAGATCACCGGCATTAAGAAGGGCTGATCCATGTCAAAGACCAAAGGTGGCGGTTCAACCCGCAACGGACGCGACTCCCAGAGCAAGCGCCTTGGTGTGAAGCGATTCGATGGCCAGGCCGTCAACGCTGGCACCATCATCGTGCGCCAGCGTGGCACTCGTATTCACCCCGGCGAAAACGTCGGCAAGGGTGGAGACGACACGTTGTTCGCTCTCACTGAAGGAACCGTCAAGTTTGGATCCCGTAAGGGTCGCAAGCTTGTCGATGTGCATCCAGTCTGAGTTGCTTGCGTAAGAATCTGATTGAAAGCGGACCATTTGGTCCGCTTTCTTCTTTTTAGTCCCGAGAGTCGATTCCGAGTGGACGGCGCTCATTTGGCCATTGAAGCAATCGGCCGGCGGTGTCGAATGCGAAACGGTCGGTCATGCCGGCGACGTAGGTGACCGCCGCAGTGACGGGATCGCCATCGGCCACCGATGGGAGCGACTGGGGAGTTGTGATGAAGTGTTCCACCAGGGCGGTGAGCACATCGATGACCGCTTGGCCTTGCTGTATGGATTCGGGACGGTTGTAGATGCGTTCATAGTTGAACGAACGAAGCGCACTCAGCGCTGAAGCAGAGGTTGTATCCATCCCGACGATGCCCGTTTCGGCCGCCGCGCCAATGACAGCTCCAATAAGCGTGTGCAGTTGTTGGCGTCGGGTGGCACCGAGAACCTCGATTACTTCGATTGGCAGGTCGGACGGGTTAACGATTCCGGTACTGACGGCGTCTTCAAGATCGTGAGCGCTATAGGCACATCGATCGGCCCAACTCACGACAACGCCCTCGGGGGTCATGGGCGTGGGGCGAGACCACGAATGATTTCGAATGCCATCGAGTGTTTCAACACAAAGATTGAACGGCTCGAGAACAACATCGGCACCCCACACGGCGTGGTGGTAGCCACCGGGGATGAACGCATCGAAGGCGTCTTCGCTGGCGTGCCCGCCTGGGCCATGCCCACAATCGTGGCCGAGGGCGATTGCTTCAGTGAGAGAGACGTTGAGACCGAGACCTCGAGAAATCGCCGTTGCCACCTGTGCGACTTCGAGTGCGTGTGTGAGCCGGGTGCGCTGATGGTCGTCGGGAAAAACAAAGACCTGGGTTTTTCCAGAAAGCCGACGGAAGGCTGGTGAGTGGAGAATGCGATCTCGATCGCGTTCGAAACAGGTTCGAAACTCGTCGGGTTCTTCTTCTGTGGCTCGGTTGCCAGCTCCGGACGCCCGAGTAGCGCCCAGAGCGAGAATCTTGTAATCATGCGCTTCACGTTCTTCGCGACGGACGCTATGAGCAGTAACTGTGGGTGGTGGGCTCTCGCTATGAGCAAGTACGAGGTTCTGTGCGGTTTGGGCCCCTTTCATGGTGGCGACCCATTCCTCGTGGCGTGGTGATCGGGAGGATGGTGCCTGCTCTTTCATGGACGAATCCTGCCCCATTAGTGAGACATCGGGGGGACACGAAGTATCGATCTGCGGACATGGTCCCCCAAGCCCGTAGGCTCTCCGGTCGTGTCCGGATTTATCGACGAATGCCAACTCAATGTGCGCGGGGGCGACGGCGGCGCTGGCTGTGTCGCGTTCCGCCGCGAGGCCCACGTCGCCAAGGGTGGGCCCGACGGTGGCGACGGCGGTCGAGGTGGCGATGTATGGCTGGTGGCCGACCGAAACATCTCGTCACTTCTCGCTTTCAAAGACCATCCCCATCGACGGGCGTCGAGCGGTACCCATGGTCAGGGAAAAAAGATGCACGGTGCTGGATCCGATGATCTGATCGTGCATGTCCCTGAAGGCACAGTCGTTCATGCTCTCGAGGGCGAGATGTTGGCCGACCTTGTTCATCACGGTGATCGCTGGATGGCGGCGGCCGGCGGTAGAGGCGGGAAGGGCAATGCCAAGTTCCTTTCCAATATTCGTCGAGCTCCTTCGTTCGCCGAGCAAGGAGAGGTCGGGGAAGAACAATGGCTGAATCTCGAACTCAAGCTGATGGCCGACGTTGCCCTTGTCGGCTTCCCGAATGTCGGCAAGTCCACGCTCATTTCGCGTATCTCCGCAGCGAAACCAAAGATCGCTGATTATCCATTCACCACCCTCGAACCCAACCTTGGCGTGGTTCGGGTCGAAGACAATTTCGAATTCGTTGTCGCCGATATTCCTGGCCTCATCGAAGGCGCCGCTGACGGCAAGGGTCTCGGTCATCGATTCTTGCGTCATGTTGAGCGCGCACGGGTTTTGGTCATTCTCATCGACCTTGCTGGCGGTCTCGACGGAACCACTTCAGAAGGTCCTGCGGAGCAAGCGCGGATTCTGCTTGCTGAGCTCGAGGCGTATCGCCCCGAACTTCTTGACCGGCCTCGAATCATCGTCGGCTCTCGTGCCGATCTGATTCCCGAGGATCTCGCTATTGCGTTGACCGGTAAACCTTCGGTGACCAGCGATGGGCTCCAGCTCGATATTTCGGTTTCTGCGATCACCGGAGCAGGACTCCCTCGCCTCATCGGCCGAATGGCCGAGGAAGTTCGTGGCGCTCGTTCCGTGGAACCTGAACTCGATGGGTTTGTTATTCATCGTCCCATTCCTGAGGGAATTCGCATCGAGCGCGAAGACGACGGTTCTTATCGGGTCCTCGGTCGCTCTGCCGAGCGCGCCGTGGCTCTCTCTGATCTAACGAACCTCGAAGCTCTCGACTTCGCGCATTCTCGACTCAAGAAGATCGGAGTCGACAAGGCGCTTGCACGTGCTGGCGCCAAAGAAGGCGACACCGTGCGCATCGCAAATCTCACCTTCGATTACGAGGAGGAGTGATGGTCGTTGTCGTAAAAATCGGAACATCATCGCTCACCGATTCCGAGGGGAGCATCCGTAAAGACGCCATCGTAAAATTGTGCGATGAGGTCGCCACTGTGCGGGCCACCGGCCACAGTGTTGTCATCGTTACATCTGGTGCAATCGGCGCGGGGCTTCCTGCGCTTGGGCTGGGTGGTGCGAATCGTCCTACTGACTCGCGCACGCTCCAAGCTGTTTCTGCAGTTGGTCAGTCGCGTCTGATGGGTGTTTACTGCGAGGCGCTCGATCAGCATTCACTCGTTGGTGGCCAAGTTCTTCTCGCACCGTTGGACTTTGTCGACCGCCGTCAATATTTACAAGCGCGCGGGACGCTCACGCGCCTGCTTGAACTTGGCGTCGTGCCGATCGTCAATGAGAACGACGCCGTTGCCGACGATGAAATTCGGTTCGGCGACAACGATCGACTCGCGGCCCTTGTTTCACATCTTGTCGACGCTGAACTTCTCGTACTGCTCACCGATACCGCTGGGCTGCTCTCGGCCGATCCCCGCCTCGATCCCGATGCCTCGTTGATCGAGGAGATCATCGAATTCGATCAGCAACTCGACGAAATCGCCGGTGGCCCTGGCACCCCTGGCGGCAGCGGAGGAATGGCCTCAAAGATTTCAGCGGCAAAGATCGCCGCATGGTCTGGCGTTCGCACTGTGATCGCCGCAGCTCACCGTCCTTCAGTTCTCACTGATGCAGTTGAAGGAGTCAGCGGTGTCGGCACGATCGTTGCTGCTCACCAACGGGATCTTCCCGCCCGCAAGCTTTGGATTGCCTTTGCTGTGCGGTCTTCCGGGGTGGTCTCTGTCGATGCGGCAGCCCGAGCGGCTCTCGAAGGCGGTGGAGCTTCGCTGCTTGCGGTTGGCGTGGTCGGAGTCCAAGGAGACTTCGAAATCAATGATGCCGTGGAGATAGCAGACCAAAACGGCTTGGTCTTTGCGAAGGGTCTTGTTCGTCAGAGTTCCTCGACGCTCGCAAACTCGTTGGCCCGTTCGACGACAGGCCTGTCGACCGAGGTTCCTTCACATGTGGTTGACGCAGACGACCTTGTGATTCTTTCCTAGCGACGCAGCAGGCGAGTCATCGTGAGTCTTGCCTCATCAACTCTGAGGAGAACGAGCGACCCGGCATAGACGCCGGTTCCGAGACCGACTGCACAGAGAACGGTCACGAGATCGCTCAGATCGGTGAAGCGGAGAAACGCCCAGACGGCGATTCCCATCACCGCCGCTGAGAGAACGAGTTTCGCAATTGTCACGATGGTGGAAGCGTCGAAGAATCTCCCTATTCGGCGATGAAGAAGAAATAGTGCAATGAAAGCGAAGACTGTGTAAGCGATTGATCCGCTCGCGCCAAGCCCGACAACACCGAAGCGGTCGACGACGGCAAAGGCGATCACCAGGGCGAGAATTGTTTCCGATGCGTTTATATAGAAGGGAAGTCGCGTGTCGCGCTGGGCATAAAAACCTCTCATTGCAAAGAGGAAGAGTGAGAAAGCCGGGAGGCCAAAGAGAAATGCAATCAGCGTGTTCGCGGTCGTTTCGGCATTCGATTGGGTGAACTCTCCGTGTGCCAGCACAAGTCGAACGATCGGCCCCGCAAGCAGAATCATGCCGATAGAGGCCGGTATCGCGAGAACAAGCACAAGCCGCAGGCCTGAACTGAAACGACGTCGAAGGCCAGAAGCATCGGCGGCAGCATGAAGCGCCGAGAGTTCAGGCGTATAAGAGGTCATGACCGAGACGGTCCATAGCCCGTAGGGAAGTTGAAAAAAGAGCCAGGCGTAGGCATAGATCGAAACGCCATCGACACCATTGGCCAACGTTTGAATGATTCCGTAGGCCACGAGATTCGAGACGACATAGCCAAACGTCCAACCGGAAAGACGGCCAACCTCGCGTACGGCAGGGTCGCGAAGATCAAAGTTCCAATGCAATCGAACTCCGGCCGATCGCATTGCGGGCCACAGAACCAACGTCATGGCCAGTAGTCCGGCAGTAGTGCCGAAACCGAGTAGCAGCAAGAGTCCGGTGTCGTGACTGACCTGATCGAAGGTAAGTGCTTTGCCGGCAGCGAGATGGGGGAGGGCAAGGAAGAGGCAAATAACGACGACATTGTTGAGTACCGGGGCAAATGCGGGAACTGCAAAAGAGCGCCGGGCATTCAGCAGAGCAGTGCCCAGACTGGTGAGTCCGTAGAAAAGTATCTGGGGCGCAAACATCATCAGAAGCGGGACTGCAATTTTCGCTTGCGTTGCTGCATCTGCGCTTGAAGAGGAAAGGTTGTAGAGGCGGATAATGATGGGGGAGAGAGCGATGCCCACAACAGTGGCAACCACAAGGACGACACTGATGACTGTTGCTAACGCGTCGATGCCGCGGTTGTCATCTCGCCCCGTGTGGGCAACGACGACGGGAACGAGGGTGGCGGAAAGAATGCCGCCAAGCACGAGGTCGTACAGCAGGTTGGGTGTGTTGTTCGCCAGGTTGTAGGCCTCGGCCAGTGCGGTGGCACCGATGGCGTAGGCCATGACTCCGACACGGAGAAACCCTGTGAGTCGGCTGAGACCAGTGCCAAGAGCGACCAAGGCGCTTGAGCGCACGAGATGATGGGTTCTCTGTGCTGTCACGTCCTCGGCAGAGCTGCTCATCGGCGATAACGCTAGTTCCCACCGTTCCTCGCCGACGTGAGCCCTACTGACCCGAATGCCTTGGCGAGTAACCTTTCTGGGATGAGTAAACATGATGCTTCAACGCCTATTGCCGAACTTGGTCGTCGTTCAAAGGCTGCGTCAAGGGCGTTAGCTACCGCATCCACCGAGCAGAAGAATCACGCACTGCATGCTGCTGCAGATCGACTCGTTGTTTCTTCTGACGCAGTCCTCAGCGCGAATGCTGTCGATGTGACCCGCGCCGAAGCCGATGGGGTGAGTTCCACGGTGGTCGATCGACTGCGACTCGACGAAAAGCGGATCGCTTCGATGGCTGGGGGACTGCGCCAAGTCGCATCATTGGCCGATCCTGTCGGCGAAATTATCGATGGTTGGGTGCGCCCCAACGGGCTTCGCATCTCCCGCGTGAGAGTTCCGCTTGGTGTTATTGCGATCATCTACGAGAACCGTCCCAACGTCACCTCCGATGCAGCTGGACTCTGTTTGAAAGCAGGGAACGCGGCGTTCCTTCGTGGCTCCTCGGGAGCGATCGATTCGAACATTGCTATTGAGACTGTTTTACGTTCGGCGATAACAGAAGCGTCGTTGCCTGCCGATTCGGTGATTCTCGTTGCTGATACTTCGCGTGAAGCGGCTGTTGAGTTCATGCGTCAACGTGACACGATCGATTGTCTGATTCCACGCGGCGGACCCTCGCTTATTGCATCGATTCTCGAGAACGCGACTGTTCCCTATGTGATCGATGGCGACGGAAACTGTCACGTGTATGTCGATGTCGATGCTGATCTTGAAATGGCCATCCAAATCATTGTGAACGCCAAGATGCAACGCCCATCGGTTTGCAACGCAGCGGAGACCCTGCTTGTCCATCGTGATGTGGCTGGCGAGTTCCTGTCGAGAGCAGTGTCTGCGTTAGCCGGCGTAGAACTGCGCGCCGACCAGCGGGCGCTCGAGTTTCTACCCGGAGCGACCCTGGCAACCGAGGAAGATTGGTCTACTGAATTCCTCGACCTCACGCTGGCTGTCGGCATTGTCGACGACCTCGATGCGGCAGTCGAGCACATCGCTCGCAATGGTTCCGGGCACTCAGAGGCGATCGTTACTCGTTCGCTCGAGGCTGCCGACCGCTTCACTCATGAGGTCGATGCGGCCGCCGTTCTTGTCAACGCATCGACCCGATTCGTCGATGGTGAAGAGTTCGGATTCGGAGCCGAGATTGGCATCTCAACCCAGAAACTGCACGCCCGAGGACCGATGGGGCTCCGTGAACTCACGACAGCCAAGTTCATCGTGCGAGGCCAAGGACAAACCCGAGGCTGATCGGCTGCGGTGCAAGTCGGGGGTTCGCGGGCCGGTAATGTCGGTAAATGGATTATCGCTTCGAAACCCCCGCGGACGTCAGCACCCGGCTGCGCGACGTCGACTACCTCTCTGACGAGGCCATTGCCGGAGTCGTGTTCCTTGCCGATCGGCTCGGCAAACCAATTTTGGTTGAGGGCCCCGCTGGCACTGG
>CAMAYJ010000027.1 GCA_945862505.1 Bifidobacterium breve
TCGACGGGAAGGTTTGGCACCTCGATGTCGGCTCATCGCATCCTGGGGCTGAAGCAGGTCCCAAGGGTTGGGCTGTTCGCCCATTAAAGCGGTACGCGAGCTGGGTTTAGAACGTCGTGAGACAGTTCGGTCCCTATCCTCTGCAGCCGGAGGAGATTTGAGGAAGGCTATCCCTAGTACGAGAGGACCGGGATGGACGTAGCTCTCGTGTGCCAGTTGTCCTGCCAAGGGCATGGCTGGTTAGCGACCTACGGAAGGGATAACCGCTGAAAGCATCTAAGTGGGAAACCCGTTCCAAGATTAGATCTCCCACAGAGTCAATCTGGTAAGGCCCGTGGAAGACCACCACGTTGATAGGCCGGAGGTGTAAGTGCGGTAACGCATTCAGCCGACCGGTACTAATCGGCCGAGGGCTTGGATCGACACAGATGTTCGTGCTCGCTATGGAGTTCTGAAGGGGCCGCGACAGGTCCGACCTTTGGTCGGTTCTGGCGCACCCTTTTGACAAAGGTTTCGGTGGCTATGGCGGCGGGGTCACACCCGTTCCCATTCCGAACACGGAAGTTAAGCCCGCCAGCGCCGATGGTACTTGGGAGTAGACTCCCTGGGAGAGTAGGACGCCGCCGAATTTCTAAAGAAAGAAGAGGGCCCCTTCGGGGGTCCTTTTCTCGTTTTGCTTCCGTCAATTTTCTGAACCTTTGTGCGCCTCGATTTCCAGGTCTTCAAGGTCGGTGTCCTGTGCCGGTAGGTTGGTCCTATGGCCAGTCCCCCTTCTTCCGGTTCGTCGCGCTCGGGCAAGTCGAGTAGCCCTCGTGGAGGATCCCGGCCCGCCCCCAAGGGTGGAGCTCCGAAAGGGGCGCCGAGAGGCAGTTCGAAGGGCGGTTCCAGCGGCGGCCCCAAGGGTGGATCCGGGTCGAAACCGTCAGGTTCCTCGGGTCGATCCGGTTCCTCAAGTCGATCGGGATCCTCCGATCGCTCGAGTACCGGCCGCCCCAGCCGTAGTGCGCCGAGTTCGGATCGCTCCCGTTCCGGTGGCGCGCCAAGCGGTCGGGCTCGCAGCGGTGGCGACGACCGTGCCACCCGGCGGTCAACGACCGAAGACGGATGGGCAGAAGGTCCACCGCTCGAAACGCCCCGCACTTGGGGCGGTGTGGCACGTCGTGGAGCAGGAGCGGCCACGGGTCGCCGTGTGGTTGGCGCATCACGGGCCTGGCGCGATGCAGTCGAAGCAGCGACACCCCAGCGCCGACCCGACACAGTGCGAAGAGCGGCCCCTGGTTCGATTCCCGACGAAGCAACCGATGCTGAACGTCGCGCAGCCAACGATGCGCGTGCTGCAGAAGATGATGCGCTGATCATCGATGTGCGCGACGAAACTTCCGATGCATCCACTCGAAGCTCATCTCGTCGACGAGACCCAGCACCTATAGATCTAGCCGGCGAGGTTCGCGAACAGTTGAGTCGCGCTGTCGGCAATGCTCGGACCGAACGCGTTGAAAAGCGCTTGACCGAAGCTGCTGAACATTTCGAAGCCGATCGCTTTGGCGATGCCGCCCGCATTCTCAAGAAACTCGTTGACGAGGCGCCGACTGTGGCGGCGGTCCACGAGTTATACGGACTCACGCTGTATCGGAAAGAGAACTGGAAGCCAGCAGCGCGCGAACTCGAGGCGTTTCGGTTATTGAGTAATTCAACTGATCAGCACCCAGTGCTGGCCGATTGCTATCGGGCGATGCATCAGTGGACGCAGGTCGCAGAACTTTGGAATGAACTTCGAGAAGCGTCACCGAGTGCCGAACTGGTGACAGAAGGCCGAATTGTCATGGCGGGATCGTTCGCTGACCGGGATGATCTGGCCGCGGCAATCTCGCTCCTCGAACAAGGCTTCAACTTCCCTAAGCGCCCCATGTCTCATCATTTACGCCGTGCCTATGCACTGGCCGATCTCTATGAGCGCAGTGGCGACCTCCCGAAGGCCCGAACAATGTTCGGACGTGTCGAAGCCGTCGATCCCGATTTCGCTGATATTCGACGTCGAGTTGCTGCGCTTCGGTGAACTGTCTCACCTGAGATCTACGGTCTGAAGCACTTCCCCAATGTCCACCGATCGGTGTCACCGATCGCAACTTTGGGAGGTCACATGGCCACTTCTGTTACTCGAGGCAACGCCTCAATCGCTCAGGCGTCTGCTACTTCACAACTCGTTCCCTGCGGAACCAACCTTGTTGTTCTTCGTGGCGTTCTGCGCCGCGATCCCGAGTACCGAACTTTGCCTTCAGGCGACGAACTGCTCTCGTTTGATCTCACCGTCAGAGAAGACGACCTTCCGGCCGAATCTGTGCCAGTCGTGTGGCGCAACCCTGCGGTCTCGGCGGCAAGGTTGACCGAAAGTGACGATGTGGTGGTGATCGGTCGGGTTCGGCGGCGATTCTTCCGAGCGGGTGGCTCTACTGCTAGTCGAACTGAAGTTCTTGCCGAGAAAGTTCTCAGTGCCCGATCCTTCGCCCGAATCCGCAGTTCGCTCGAGCCTCGTGTGGCGGGGCTCAACCTCGAATGAGCCGCTGAGTCGTTGGGTCCGACTGGCCTAGTCTCTGAGTCAGCAGACAGATCGATGTGCCGCGGCACATCACGGATTTGGTGGGCCCGTGCGCACCAGGTGATTGGGGAGAGGCATGACCGATATCAAAGGACTACTCGGCGACGAAGCCGAAGAGTTACTGAGCTTCACGTGTAAGGGCATCACCGCCGATCAGTTGAACAAGCCGGGTGGCGACATCGTCGAGCGCGTCTACATGCAGACCGATCGCTCGCCACAGGTTCTGCGCAACCTTCAGTCGATGTTCGGTCACGGCCGACTTGGCGATACTGGTTATGTCTCGATCCTTCCCGTCGATCAAGGGATCGAACATTCCGGAGCGGCGTCATTTGCTCCGAACCCGATCTACTTCGATCCCGAAAACATCATCAAGCTTGCGATCGAAGGTGGATGCAACGCCGTTGCCACCACTTATGGCGTCCTTGGCACCATGTCGCGAAAGTACGCACACAAGATCCCGTTCATTGTGAAAATCAACCACAACGAACTGATGACCTACCCCAACGAGTTCGATCAGATCATGTTCGGCACGGTGGAAGAGGCCTATGAACTCGGCGCCGCTGGCGTCGGTGCGACCATCTATTTCGGTTCACCCGAATCGCACCACCAGATCATCGAAGTGGCCGAGGCATTCCATCGTGCCCACCAACTTGGGATGTTCACGGTGCTGTGGTGCTACTTGCGCAACAACGCGTTCAAAGTCGACGGCGTCGATTACCACGATGCCGCCGATTTAACCGCGCAGGCCAATCATCTCGGCGTCACGATCGAGGCCGACATCATCAAGCAGAAGCTACCGACCAAGAACGGCGGCTACAACGCTCTCGAAGGCTTCGGCAAGACGTCGAAAATCGTCTACAGCGATCTCGTCTCCGAGCATCCAATTGACTACACCCGTTGGCAGGTCGCGAATTGCTACATGGGCCGAATCGGACTCATTAATTCCGGCGGCGAGTCCAAGGGTTCTTCCGATCTTGCCGACGCGGTCCGCACTGCCGTCATCAACAAGCGTGGTGGTGGCACAGGGCTCATCTCCGGTCGAAAGGCCTTCCAGCGCCCGATGGCTGAAGGTGTTGCACTCCTGAATGCGATTCAAGACGTCTACCTAGATACGTCAATCACCATTGCGTGAGTAATGCTCTTTAAAATTAGTAAGAAACGGGCCGGCCTTGAGGTCGGCCCGTTTGCGTTGTTCGCTATTTCGTGCCGGTCCCGAACCGAGAAATCTCAGTCGATGGAACGGAAGACCACGCCTGTTCGAGGCTTCGGCGCGAAGAAGGTTGATTTGGGAGGCATTTTTTCGCCGCCCTCGGCAATTTCGATGATCTGATCGACGCGGACCGGTCGCAACAACACACCTGCTTGTGCTGCCCCTAAGCGGACCGCTGCGTAAATGTGATCGACGCCATGCTGATACACGAGCGAATGGTCAGGGAGAGCGGCGAGAGCCAAATCGAGACGACTTGAGTCAAGGTCGCGTGTCGCGGCGATGGTGTTCGGCCGAGGACGTAGAAGCCAGGTTCCTTCGCTCGTGACGAGGGCAAGACCGCCAAGTTCTTGTAACTCACGAACCGTCGGTTGGCCGGAACCTGGAAATGGTTCACTTTCGAAAAAGGGATCGAAGGCGGCGACGAGATCAACCTCGTCGGGTAGATCAGAGATCAGTCGGTGAATCGGAGCAACATCGAGTTCGTCTTCGACCAACTCGACAACGAAGGTCATGACCGCATTGGCTGCGCCGCCGTCGCCGTCGGAGGTTCGACGTTCATCGCGATAGGCGAGAGAAGTTTCGTAACGATGATGGCCATCGGCGATCACAATCGGCGCTGAGCTAATTGCCAATCGAATCGCGTTGATACGAGCCTCATCTGTGATTCGCCAGACTGTATGAGTGACGCCGTCGGCCTCGAATCGGCACAGTGGCGCATCGGTGGTGTCAAGAAGAGCGGTGAGGCCAGTGGCCGGGGAAAGCCCCCAAACCGCGGACAGGTTCGAACGTGTGGACCGCAGGAGGTCAAGGCGATCACTCTTGGCCTTTGGGGTCGTGAACTCGTGGGGAAGAATGTCGCCTTCTCCCGGTCGAGTGAGTTCCATTGCTCCGATGACGCCGGTGGTGTGGCGAATGATGCCGTTCTCGTCGGGAGCTTCCATGCGATACACCGTGAACGCGGGCTCGGAGTCGTCAACGAAGATTCCCTCGGTGCGCCAGCGATTGAACAGTCGAGCGGCATCACCGTAGGGGTCGTCACCTTCGACCGGAAGATCGATCCGCACCACGTTGGCGGGAGCGCTGGCGATGAGGGCCACACGATCGCTGGGGCTGATCACGTCATACGGAGGAGCCGTTACGAGCGCAGGGTCGAGCGAAGTGGTGTCGTAACGAATACCAATGAATGGTTCAAAGCGTGGCACCGTGTAGTCCTATCAGACTCACGACGTCGCCCAGCGCGAACGAAATCGGTCGGTCGTCACGATTGTGGCGAAGGGGTGGGAGACTCTTGCTATGGCATGGGCCCTTGATCTCGACGGCGTGGTGTGGCTTGAAGATGAGCCCATCATTGGTGCGAGCGAAGCGATTTCGCTGTTGCGCGCGGCCGGAGAACACGTGGGTTTCGTCACAAATTTTTCCTTCGGTCGGCGCGATGACATTGCCGCGAAACTTGAACGACATGGAATCGATGCCTCCGATGGAGTGATCACCTCTGCCATGGCCGCCGCTGCACTCGTGGAGCCCGGCTCGCGAGCACTCGTCTGTGCTGGTCCCGGCGTTGTCGATGAACTCCTGCGTCGAAATGTCGAGGTCATCGATGCCAGCGATCCTGGGGCGCGCAGCGCATCGGTCGATGTCGTGGTGGTCGGCTATCACCCCACCTTCGACTATCAGCGAATGACCGCAGCATCAGTCGCCGTTCGAGCAGGTGCCCGTCTGCTCGGCACCAACGACGACGCCACCTATCCCACAAAGAGTGGCCCCGTGCCCGGCGGGGGTGCGTTGCTGGCCTCGATTGCGGTTGCCTCTGGGGTCATACCCGAGATCGCGGGAAAGCCGCATCAACCCATCGCCGACATCGTTCATGAACTACTCGGGCCGACGGGGATCATGGTGGGCGACCGTCCCGATACCGACGGTCTCTTTGCTCTAACGCTTGGCTGGAAGTTCGCACTCGTTCTCACGGGCGTTACCGCTGGTTCAGACCTGCCTGTCACGCCCGAGCCGGACATGATCGCCGAGTCGTTGCAGGTCTTGGTCTCTGAGGCCCTATCGGATCGCCAACGCGGTCGGTAGCGTCGAAGTCATGGGGGCACGCCGACGTCTCGATTCAGAACTTGTACGACGAGGCCTCGCTCCTTCACGAGAACAAGCGCAAGCTGCGATCGCTGCTGGTCGCGTGACAGTCGGGGGCGCTCCGGCCACGAAAGCGTCGCGAATGGTCGACGCCGCGGAACCGGTCATTGTTCATGGGCCTCCGCCGAAATACGTGAGTCGAGCGGGAGCCAAGCTCGAAGGCGCGATCGAACAGTTTGGGCTTCACGCGATCGTTGACGGCTCACGAGTGCTCGATGCCGGAGCTTCCACCGGAGGGTTCACTGATTGTGTTCTCAGCTACGGGGCTCGCGAAGTTGTCGCTGTCGACGTCGGGCATAACCAACTCCACGAGCGTCTGGGTGCCGATCCGAGAGTGCGATCAATCGAGCGTACGAATCTCCGCACCGCCGATCCCTCGCTACTCGGCGAGCCAGTCGACGTTGTAGTGGGTGATTTGTCCTTCATTTCTCTGGCGTTAGTCCTCGACACGCTTGCGGCGGCCTCGGTGTCAGGGGCGGTCTATGTCTTGCTCGTGAAGCCTCAGTTCGAGGCCGGTCGAACCGAAGTGAGCAAGGGAAAGGGCATCATCGACAACCCGGCAATCTGGTACCGGGTGCTTTCCGAAGTATCGGGTGCACTCTTGGAGAGGAATGCGGCCATTATGGGGGTCATGGTTTCGCCCATTACCGGTTCCGACGGCAACGTCGAATTCATTGTGTTCGGTCGGTTCGCCGGATCCACCGATGCTGTTGCCGGTCACGTCATGATCGAAACCGAGGGTTTGGGCGAAGCATTCCACGCTGTCACCGGTTGGCGAGAGCCTTCGGAATTTGGCGACGGAGGGATCTGAAGATGGCGTCATTCGCGTTTGTTCTTCATCCGGACCGAGCCGAAGCAGCAGTTGTTGCGCTCGACACCATCGACTGGCTCGTCGCTGCCGGCCATCAGGTTGTCCTTCCGGAACTCGATGCCGCTCGTCTTGGTCGCGCTGAACTTGGTGTGAGCGAGGCAGGGTTAGGCACAGGACTCGACCTTGCTGTCAGCCTCGGCGGCGACGGAACCATGTTGCGAACAGTTGCGCTCGTGGCGCGGCACGAAGTTCCGGTGCTGGGTGTCAATCTCGGCACACTCGGCTACCTCACTGATATCGAACCCGATGGACTTCGCTCAGCTCTTGAGCGCGTGCTCGCCGGCGAACATCTCATTGAAAAACGAATGCTGCTCGAAATCGATATCGAAGCACCTTCTGGGGCCACCTCGGAGCGCAATGTTCTTGCTCTTAATGAAGCGGTCCTCGAAAAAACTGGTTCGGGTCACACGATTCGCCTTGACGTTGCCCTCGACGGCACGTTCTTCACGCCCTACGCCGCCGACGGACTCATTGTTGCGACCGCCACGGGATCCACGGCCTATGCCTTCTCGGCTCGCGGCCCCATCGTGGAACCAACACATCGAGCTCTGTTGCTGACGCCAGTTTCTCCGCACATGTTGTTTGATCGCACCTTGATCCTCGATGACGATTCCGATATCTCTCTGACCGTCGCCGGTAATCGCGGAGCGGCGCTTGTGGTCGACGGTCGCCATCTCGGCGAGTTGCAACCAGGAGACGTCATTCGTTGTCGTGCTTCCGATCATGTCGCTCGTCTTGTGTTGTCCGGTCCTCGCGATTTTCACTCCATCCTCAAGGCCAAGTTCGGTCTGTCCGATCGATAGGCGAGTGGAATCTCAATGCTGAGTGAACTGCGGGTCTGCAATCTCGGTGTGATTGAGGAACTCTCACTTGTACTCGCGCCCGGAATGACTGCAGTCACTGGCGAGACTGGTGCGGGCAAAACATTGGTCGTGACTGCCATCGAGTTGTTGGTTGGCGGCAAGGCCGAAGCATCGATGGTTCGACCCGGAGCCGAGGAAGCAGTTGTCGAAGGGCGTTTCGATCTCGGCGATCGGGAATGCATCATTCGCAGGGTTGTGCCGGCAAAGGGCCGATCGCGCGCATACATCGATGGAAATCTGGCCACAATTGCGGAACTTTCGGAGGTCGGCGCGGGGTTGGTTGACCTTCATGGTCAACACGACCACCAATCGCTTTTGACTGCGGCGGTGCAGCGTCAGTCGCTCGACCGTTTTGGTTCGGTTGATCTGGGTCCGCTTCGAGATGCACGTCTTGCTGTGCGCGCACTCGACGAACGCCGTGCTGCGCTCGGTGGCGATCCACGCGATCGTGCACGCGAAATCGACCTCCTTCGGTTTCAGGTCGAGGAACTCATTGCTTCGAGGCTCGACGACCCCGAGGAAGACGAACGCCTTCGCTCCGAAGCAGAACTACTTGCCGATGCGGGTGGATATCGAGAAGCCGCCTCGGAAGCACTTGATGCCCTGAGTGCCGATGGGGGAGCGAGTGATTCGGTGGGGAAGGCCCTGGCCTCTCTCGGCGATCGAGAACTTTTTGCCCCGCTCGTGTCCCGACTACGCGATGTGCAAGCCGAACTCGAAGATCTGTCACGCGAAGCGCGGACAGCGTCAGAACAGGTCGAGAGCGATCCGGAGCGCCTAGCGGCCATTGGCGATCGTCGAAAGGTCCTCCAAGACCTCCGTCGCAAGTACGGAGAGTCCCTGATCGAGGTCATGGCATGGAGAGACGAGGCCGCGTCGAGATTGGCTGAACTTGAAGGTCATGACGAGATGGCTGCTGCCCTCGACGCTGACTACGCCAAATCCCTCGCTGTTCTTGAGAAGGCCGAAGCCGCGGTTGCTGCAGCACGCTTGGCCGCCGCGCCAGCGCTAGGTGCTGCCGTTGTTTCCCACCTTCCAGATCTGGCGTTGGCGAAGGCCCGTCTCGAGGTCGAGGTTTCCGGTCGGGCGGGACGCGAGGTTTCGTTTCGTTTCGCGGCGAATCCAGGGATGGACTTGCAACCGCTTTCAAAGGTCGCTTCCGGTGGGGAATTGGCTCGGGCCATGTTGGCGTTACGCCTTGTATTGACCGAAGGTCCTCCGGTTCTGGTCTTTGACGAGGTCGACGCCGGCATTGGCGGTGCTGCTGCCGTCGCGGTTGGACGGTCGTTGGCCGCTATCGGCGCAGGCCATCAGGTGCTCGTCGTTACACATTTGGCGCAGGTCGCAAGTTGGGCCGATTCGCATGTCGTGGTCGACAAAGTCGTTGCCCGATCGACAACAACGACAACAATTGCCACTGTCATCGACGAAGATCGGATCACCGAACTGGCCCGGATGCTTTCCGGTACCCCGGAATCTTCGACCGCTCGACAGCACGCTCGCGAACTACTCGACAGCGCAAAAGCGTAAGTCGACGCTTCGCTGCGGTCTGACGTCACGTCGTCATCCGCGACGGGTGGGTCGGAACGAGGCTACGATGCAATCCCGACGTGTTCATTACCGCCGGGAGGCCCCTTCGATGACCAAGCACATCTTCGTTACCGGGGGTGTGGCCTCGTCTCTTGGCAAGGGCATCACAGCATCATCGTTGGGACGTTTGTTGAAGAGTCGTGGTTTGCGCGTCACGATGCAGAAGTTGGATCCGTACCTCAACGTTGATCCGGGCACGATGAATCCGTTTGAGCACGGAGAGGTGTTCGTCACCGATGATGGAGGCGAAACCGACCTTGACCTCGGCCATTACGAGCGCTTTATCGACGAGCCATTGAGCCGCGACTCGAATGCAACAACCGGGTCTATTTATTCCGCAGTAATTGCCGCTGAGCGACGTGGCGATTACCTAGGCAAGACCGTGCAGGTCATCCCGCACATCACCGACGAAATCAAGCGTCGGATCACGCGATTAGCTGTCGACTCTGTCGATGTCGTGATTACAGAAATTGGCGGCACTGTCGGCGATATCGAAATCCTCCCTTTCCTCGAGGCGATCCGACAGTTCCGTCTCGATGTAGGCCGCGAGAACGTTTGTTATGTACACGTGACGCTCGTGCCGTTCATCGGTCCGTCGGGCGAGCAAAAAACGAAACCTACGCAACATTCGGTGACTGAACTTCGGAGCCGTGGCATCCAGCCCGACATCATCGTTTGTCGAAGCGAAGGCCCCCTTGCTCCGGATTTGAAACGAAAGATTTCAAACCTTTGCGACGTTCCCGTTGAAGCCGTAGTGAACGCAGCCGATGCTCGAAACCTCTATGAGGTTCCGCTCATCATGCATGACGAAGGCCTCGACGACTATGTCTGCAAGATGTTTGGTTTTTCCGACACCGACATCGATCTTTCCGAGTGGGAGATACTCGTTGATCGGGTCGAAAATTCAACGATCCCTGTTCGTATCGGAATTATCGGAAAGTACGTCGCCCTGCCCGATGCGTATCTCTCCGTCGTTGAATCGCTGAAGCACGGCGGCTTCTTTCATGCGGCCGATGTTTCGGTCGAGTGGGTGCAGGCCGAGGACGTCGAGGCAATGACTGCCGATGGTCGACTCGGCGAACTCGATGGAATTGTGATTCCTGGTGGATTCGGCGAGCGCGGTGTCGAAGGCAAGATCGCTGCCGCCCAATATGCGCGTGAAAATGATCTTCCCTGTCTTGGCCTTTGTCTCGGCATGCAGGTCATGACGATCGAGTTCGCTCGTCATGTTTTGAACATGGCTGGCGCCCACTCTAGCGAATTCGACCCAAAGACAGCATTCCCGGTGATTGACCTAATGGAGACACAACGCGATGTCACCGACATGGGCGGCACTATGCGTCTTGGCGCTTACATCGCGCAGCTGCAACCAGGCTCAAGAGTCGCAGAGATCTATGAGTCCGAGGTTGTCTCTGAACGTCATCGGCATCGTTACGAATTCAATGCAAAGTTCCGCAGTCGTTTCGACGAATCAGATTTTGTGTGTTCCGGAACCTCTCCCGATGGGCGACTCGTGGAATTCATCGAACTTAAGAACCATCCCTTCTGGATCGGTACGCAGGCTCATCCTGAGTTCAAAAGTCGCCCCGAGCGACCTGCCCCGTTGTTCCGAGAATTTATCGGCACGGCGTTGGCTCGCTCCGAGGGTAGAAATCCACACCTTCCCGACCTCGACCTCGACATCGAATCGTCATCGCTGTCGGCGTGAGCGATCAGTTCCGAAGAGTCGGCGAAGTCGTACTCCACCACGGATACATCTTCGATCTTGTTCGAGCAGAGTTTCTCTCTCCGGAAGGTGAGACGTTCTCGAGGGACATCGTTCGCCACCCTGGTGCGGTATCGGTCGTTCCCATCGACACCGATGGTCGGGTTATCATGGTTCGCCAGTTCCGACCAGCCCTTGATCGCTACATTCTCGAGATTCCAGCGGGCAAACGAGATGTTCTCGATGAGCCACCAGAACTCACTGCGCAACGAGAGTTGGGTGAGGAAGTCGGGAAGCGTGCGAACTCGTTGGAACTGCTCGGAACATTTGCGAACGCACCCGGTTTTAGCGACGAACTTTCTTGGGTGTATCTCGGCCGTGAACTCGTCGAGGTTCCGCGTGATGTGCAAGGTGTCGAAGAGTCGCATATGCGAATCGAGCGGGTCACCTTCGAAGATGCCTTTGCAATGATTGCCGACGGATCGCTGATCGATACAAAGACCATTGTGGGTCTGTACTTGGCCGCGCCGAAGGTGGGCGGTGCCTGAGTTCGCCGACGAGCCGGAACTCCCTCTTGACGTTGAGGAGTTTCTTATTTGGTTAGCGGCGGAGCGAGGCCGTTCGGCGAACACCCTCTCGGCGTATCGGCGAGATCTCACGACGTACTGTCGTTGGCTTTCCGAAAACGAACGAACCGTTGATTCGGTGCGGCCCGCCGACCTCGACGCTTATGTGGGCGTCTTGCGGGCACGAGGATTAGCGCCCTCTTCGGTGAAGCGGGCGACGGTTTCGGTGCGTTCGCTCCATCGTTTCCGTTCAGACGAGGGTTTGGCGTCAACAGATCCTTCCGCAGCTATCGAGACACCGCGTGTTCCCGCCGGTCTCCCTAAAGCCCTGACCGAGGCAGAAGTCACGTCGCTGCTCGAGCAGGTCGTGGGCGAGACGCCTCTCGATCGTCGCGACCGAGCCATTCTCGAGGTGCTGTACGGCACTGGTGCTCGTATTTCAGAGGTCTGTGCTTTGGGCCTCGGCGATGTTGATCTCGATGGCGGTTTGCTGCGGCTCTTTGGTAAGGGCTCAAAGGAGCGGGTCGTCCCAATCGGTCGGTGGGCTCGAGTCGCGTTAGCTCGTTGGCTCGATGATGATGGGCGACCCACGGTGTGCCCAAAACAATTCGCTCGACGCACCGACGCTGACGCCGTTTTTCTGAATGCACGCGGTGGCCGGCTCAGTCGGCAAGGGGCGTGGACGATTGTGAGGAAGTACGGAGATTCAGCGGGATTGGGTGATCGACTCACCCCGCATGTTCTTCGTCATTCCTGTGCCACGCACATGCTCGATCATGGTGCCGATATTCGAGCAGTCCAAGAGCTTCTGGGACATGCATCAATTGCGACAACACAGGTGTACACGATGGTCTCGAACGACCGTTTGTTTGCCGTTTATGAGGCTGCTCATCCACGGGCGAAGGCGACTCGCCACTAGCCTCTCGGCCATGAGTGAATCTGGAAACTGGAGTGCCCCGGATCGGTTCTCGGGCGAAGACGTGGAACTCATCGATGAGATTGTTCTCTCCGAAGACATTCTTGATGATGACGGCATGATCATTGGTGAGCATGTCGAAACGATCGACGTTCTCGACGTCGGCGGTCATGGAGTTGTCTTGATTGACGACAAAACGATCGTGACTGATGACGAAGGCGACCTCATGATTGATGAAACGATTGCGATCTTCGATGACGATGGCGATGTGCTGGTCGATGAAGTCATCACGATCGTCGACGCTGAAGGCGACGTCATAATCGAAGAACATCTTGTAGCGGCCGATGCGCAAGGCGGTGTACTCGTCATAGATTCGTTAACTGTTTTTGATGGATCAGAGGTTGACGACCGACAACTCGCTGCGGCCCTTCGTGGTGAACTGAATGGCGTTGAACGGGCGCTAGAGCAACTCGACGCCGGCACCTATGGCCTCTGTGATTCGTGCGGCAATGCCATTGAAGACGCTGTTCTCGCCGTCACCCCACAAGCGCGTTCGTGTAGCGCTCATTTGGCCTAGCGAACAGTCCTCGTCTCGTGGCCCGACTTTCGCACCTCACTCGACGGTTCTTCGGAAGTCTTCGTCCCGGTGGACCCTCGGCAGAGGGCCAGCAGTGGGCCGAGTCGATGCTTCTTCCCGAAGAACGAACTATCTGGAGTGCACTCTCTGGTCCCGATCGTCGACACTCGGTCGACGTTGCCAGGCGAGTGCAGGTGGATCTTGGGCCACAAGCAACGCGCTCTGTGTTGGCAGCTGCGCTTCTCCACGATTGTGGAAAGTTGCAATCCGGTCTCAGAACTCCGGGGCGCGTAGTCGCAACCATTCTTGGAGCCACCTTGGTTCGCACATCCGAAGACGTGAGCCGCTGGACTTCCTCAGCCTCGTCGTGGAAGCGCTCGGTAGGTCGCTATCGAAATCATCCCGAAGGCGGAGGGCAGATGCTCACTGAAGCGGGGAGTGATTCGCTCACAGTTGCGTGGGCCCGCGAGCACCATTTGCCGCCTTCGCAATGGACTGTTGATCCTGTAGTTGCCGAGGCGCTTCATAGCGCTGACGACGACTGAACCAGTTCTCGACTGGATATTGGGCGTTGATTGGGGCAACTTTCGACGTGCAAATCCATGGAATCGGGTTATTGGGGCGGGCCGGGGGAGTGGCACCAATCCCCGAGGTCGGCCGTCTAGCCTCGTAACCGTTCGCATGCGTCGGACCACCCCCTCATCATGATCACGCTCGAAAACGTCACCAAGACCTACAAGAACTCGACCGTCGCGTTGCGCGACGCCAATGTCGAGATCGCTAAGGGCGAATTCGTCTTCCTTGTAGGTGCATCGGGTTCTGGGAAGTCCACCTTTATTCGTCTCCTCAACAAAGAAGAGACTCCGGAAAAAGGCCACATTTATGTTGCCGGTAAGGACATTGGGCAGCTCTCGGGCTGGAAAATTCCCTATCTGCGCAGAAACATCGGCTGCGTCTTTCAGGACTTCAAACTTCTGCCCACCAAGACGGTTTTTGAGAACGTCGCTTTTGCTCTTGAGGTGATCGGTCGGCCTCGCAGCGTCATAGACAGTCAGGTGCCGGCGATTCTTGATCTCGTGGGCTTAGGTCATAAGTCCGACAGCTTCCCGACCGAACTCTCGGGTGGCGAACAGCAGCGAGTCTCAGTAGCTCGGGCCTTTGTGAACCGACCACTCATTCTTCTGGCCGATGAGCCAACCGGAAACCTTGATCCAGCAACCTCGGTCGGCATCATGAAGTTGCTTGATCGCATTAACAAAACTGGAACCACTGTGGTTATGGCCACTCACGATCGCGGCATCGTTGACACGATGCGTCGACGAGTGATCGAAATCGACCGTGGTGCCATCGTCCGCGACCAAGCGCGCGGCGTCTACGAATAGGACGAGCCGATGCCAGTCAAGTTTGACTATCTCCTCCGCGAGACCACTTCCAACCTTGGTCGTAACGTCACGATCACGCTCGCCTCAATCATTACCGTCGCTGTGTCGTTGGCTCTCGTGGGAGCGTCACTGATGCTGCGATCCGGCGTAGAAAACGCCACACAGCGTTGGCAGGGCGGCATTGAGTTCGTAGTGTTCCTTCGCATCGATGCCACTCAGCAGCAGATCGATTCACTCAACAACGATCTTGAGCAGAGCCCCGAAGTATCAAAAATTGTCTATGTAAATCAGGAACAGGCATACAAAGAGTTTCAGACCCTTTTCGCAGATTCACCTGAACTCATTGATAGCGTGACGGCCAAGGATCTCCCGCCATCTTTCCGCGTTGAACCAGTCAACAAAGAGGTTGAAGCCGTCGAATCGTTGGGAGTGACCTATGAGGGTCGATCCGGTGTAGATCAGGTTGTTTTTGCTTCCAAGACCATTCGATTAATTCAACAACTTTCGAGTCGACTGACCGTCGGCATTTTTGTGATTGCGGCGTTCCTCTTGGGTGCAGCCGGCCTCCTGATTCTCAATACCATTCGAATGGCGATGTTTGCTCGCCGACGTGAGATCGAAGTTATGAAACTCGTCGGCGCAACGAATTGGTTTATTCGAGTTCCATTCATGCTTGAGGGCCTCGTTCAAGGCCTCGTCGGCGCATTTTTAGCGATTGCTGGGTTGGCCGCGTTTAAGCCCTTCTTTCAGAAGTGGCTCCCAAGTGCGCAGGACATTCCACTCGTGGGCGGTTTCCAGGTGAGCGCCGGCGAGATGACTGTCATCTTCATGACACTTGGTGTCGTGGGTGTGGCGATTGGTGCGATTGGCGCCGGCATCGCTGTGTCGCGATTCCTCGACGTCTGATCGTTTGTTCCGATTCCGAACTCTTGTGTCGCTTTAGAGAACAGCGCAGCGCGAAGATTCAGGAAACAAAGGTCGAATCGTGGAGAGTGGCGATTCCGGTGGCAACGTCGTAAATGAAGCCGGCTACTGCGGTTCCCACGGGGAGGTAGGGGCAGCTTCGGACCGCTTCGATGTCCGCCTCGAGCGCGGCGATCTGATCGCCGATGAGATGGAATTCGATATCCTCTGGGTCGGAACCGGTGGCATCAAACACTTTTGCTCGCAGACCAGGCAGATCGATCTTGGCCGCGCCGCAATCGTTGTGATGCATGATGGCAATGCGGTCAACTTCAAGTTGGTTGACTGACTTGATGAGTGAGCGGATCGTGTCGGGTGTGACGCGTGCGCCGGCATTTCGCATCACATGGATATCGCCGACTTTGACACCAAAGATCGCAAGTGGATCGATCCGGCAGTCCATGCAGGTCACAACCGCAAGGTTCTTGCGGGGGATCGCGGAAAGCTCGGCATTTGGGAAAGCGGAGGCGTAGGTCCTGTTGCCGTCAACTAAGTCTCTAAATGAATCCACGGCCGGGATCGTAGGCGGGGAAATACTTGTTCTTGAAATTTTAGGAATGTTTCTTTGGGATCCGCTCCTAGCGGTACTGTCGATTGATGCCTTGGATCGACGTGCCAGAGAGCGAGCGGCTTGCCTCGGGTCAGATAGTGACGGTTGATCGGGAAGATGGCGACATCGTTGTGTGGCGAACCACCGCTGGCAAGGTGGTGGCCTGCGACGCCCGTTGCCCTCACCAGTGGTCTCATCTCGGTACTGCTGGGGCGGTTGATGGCGAGGAGATTGTCTGTTTGAGCCACTTCTGGCGGTTTGATCAAGAAGGCACTGGCTCAAAACTGTCGGCTGCTGGTCGGCGCGATGAGAAGAGCTCGATTAGGACATTCGCGGTTCGCGAGAACGAAGGCCGACTGGAAATCGCGGTAGAGGAGTGACTCGAGGGGTGGCGCCTATTGAGCTCCGTTATTTCCTAAGATACCTAGGTTCAAGTTTTTGAAAGGACTGCAATGGCTTCGAATCCCGTTCTGAATGACAAGCGCTTCGAGCAGGTCATCGCCGAGGGCTATGGCACTTCGCCGGTCACACGCACGATGACCTATGGCGGCACTATGTCGGCTCTTGGCGCGATGTTTGCGATCATCTGCGTCTCGGGATGGGTCGGCTGGTCTCAAGTGAATCAGACCACCCAAGAAGTGTTTGATGCAGCAACGCGCCAGACCGTTGTGGTCAGCACAACTTCGTTCCCTGGGTGGACAATCATTGCTGCGCTTGCTGCGTTTGGTTTCGCGTTTGTCACCATTTTCAAGCCGAAGTGGGGCCCGGCTACTGCACCGCTGTATGCGCTCTGCGAAGGTGCGTTCCTCGGCGCTATTTCCGCCTACTACAACCAGATGTACGACGGCATCGTTGTGCAGGCGGTGCTCGCCACTCTGAGTGTGGTCCTCGTGATGTTCGTGTTGTACGTAACCCGCATCGTGAAGGTCACCCCGAAGTTCGTGCTCATCACTATCGCTGCGACTGGCGGCATCATGGTGATGTATCTCGTCTCGTGGATCTTTGCGATCTTCGGCGCCGACATCACCTTCTGGAATAGCCCGACACCTCTTGGTATCGGGATCAGCGTGGTCATCTGCATCGTTGCAGCCATGAACCTGGCGATTGACTTCGCTTTCATCGAGCAGTCGGTTGAGGCCGGAAATACACCTCGCCGAATGGAGTGGCTTGCCGCTCTTGGCGTCACCGTCACGATCGTGTGGCTCTACCTCGAGATCCTTCGCCTGCTTTCGCTGCTTCGACGCTGAGCCGAGTCAGCGCTACGTGGCCCGGCGCTGCTTGCGGCGCCAAGCACGTACAAAGACAGTCGTAAAAACTACAAGCAGTACTATGCCGCCAAAGAGCAACGGCAATCCTGCTTCACGCAAATTGCTCGAGTCGTTGAGTGGCGTCTGCTGTTGTTCGATGAAGTTCATCCCAGGGGCGGTGCCATTTGGGCCAATGAGTGTGGTGGTGGATACGGCGAGTGTCGTTGTCGTGTCTGTGGTTTCCACCTCATGAGATTAGGCCTGACAATGGCCTGTTTATCTCCGCATAGCCACTTTCCTTGACGCTTGATACGACAAACGACCGGCTTGCTGGGCAAGAATCATCCTGTGGGCGTTACGGATTCCGCGGGACAGTTCGAGTTTGACGACGCCTGTCGCGAACGGGCGGTTACCGTTCTGCGCCAAGCGTTTCTCTCCGCGCAGATCGGGATGCCCTCTGAGGATCACGAAACGGCCGTTGATTCGATGTGGATCATTTTTGAAGCACTCCTCGTCGACCACCTGGCTCCAGACGAGGTCACCGATCACGTTCGGTTGGGGAAACGGACCGACATCGGTAATCACTGGCGCCGGATGGTGACAACGGCGGTCACACACACGTTCATTTTGAGCGGGGGTTTCGTTCAGTTCGACCAACTCATGGAAGTGGTCGAAGGCAAAGCACGACAATTGGCCGATGGTCAGTTGTGGCATACGCGTCGTGCTCCGGCACAAGGAGCCTTGGTGCTGGGCGTCCATACAGCGCTGCAGCGGCTCGATCAAACGGCGAGTGCGGGACAATTCGCTGATCATGAAGATGCTGCTGCCCTAGAGGATCTCATCGCACTGGCAACGCTCGGCTCGGTTATGGCGGGGGAGGCACTGCCCTCATCGGGGAGAGAGAGCGACGCTGGACCATCTGAGGCGAAAGGTCGTTGGGCGCGCACCACAGAAGCTGTCGCTGCGTCATTTGGCGTTCCCGAAGTTGAACTCATTGACGTCGAGCGCTCCGGCTGGGTGTGCAGTGACTGCGGCTGTTTGTTTTTTGGGCGCGTTGACGGAGGGATTGCCTACCCAGATCGATTTGCTCCAATTGGGCGATCTGGTCCTTGTGATCAGCACATCTCCTGCGCCTGCCATCAGGCGCCACTGCAACGGCGGGTCCGCTGACCGTTTGGCCGTGCGAACCCGCCGAGTGCGGAAACTGCCGATTGTAAAAAAATCAGTAAATGATGACGCCGCGAATGTTCTTACCGTCTCGCATGTCTTGGTAGCCCTCGTTGATCTGGTCGAGGGTGTAGGTGCGAGTGACAAGCTCATCGAGCTTCAGGTGGCCGCTTCGGTAAAGACCGAGAAGCTTCGGAATGTCATAACGCGGGTTCGCACTTCCGAAGATGGTGCCCACAAGTTGCTTCTGCTGCATAGCGAATGCAAACAGGTTGAGTTGCACATCGTTTTCGTTCATGTTGGCGACAGCAGTGAAGACAAGTCGTCCACCCTTACCAACCATGCCCATGTACGACTCGAGATCGGCGCCCTTGCCCTCGCCAACGGTGACGATGACTTTGTCGGCCAAGCGACCCCATGTCAGTTCGCCAAGAAGCGCATGTGCTTCGGCAACATCAGACGCAACATGGGTTGCACCGAAGTTCTGCGACTGTTCACGCTTGAATTCAACGGGGTCAAGTGCAATGACATAACGAGCACCAGCGAGGTGTGCGCCCTGCACAGCATTCATGCCAACGCCACCGGTTCCGATGACAACCACGGTGTCACCAGGAGCGACCTCTGCGGCATAGGTGGCAGAACCCCAACCGGTGGTTACGCCACAGGCGACAAGGCAGGCCTTGTCGAGCGGAAGATCCTCTTCGATTTTCACGAGAGAGTTGATATTCATGACGGAGTGTTCTGCGAAGGTGCCGAGACAGCACATGGTGGCAAGATCGGTCCCGTCGAGGAGATGATGACGAGAGGTTCCGTCCTCTTGGCGACCAGAGAGAAGATGCGCGCCGTTGTCGCAAAGGTTCTGCTGACCCTTGGCACATGATGGGCAGCGACCACAGGAAGGAACAAAGGAGGTGACGACGTGATCGCCAGCCTTGAGCTCGGTGACGCCAGGGCCTACCTTCTCGACAATGCCGCCACCCTCGTGCCCGAGGATGATCGGGTACTGCTGCCAGCCGAGCATTTCGATGATTGCTGGGTCCATGGCCATATCGCCGGTGACCATGTGCTCATCGGAGTGACACATGCCGCTGGCGACAAAGCGAACGAGAACCTCGTTGGCCTTTGGTTCATCGAGTTCGATTTCTTCGATCTTGTATTCGGTATGCGGGCCGTACAGGACGGCTGCTCGTGTCCTCATGAGAACTCCTAGTCAGGTGCGCAGGGCTGGCCTAGCGGCGCAGCGTGTGCAATCTATGCCCTTGAGCGTGATGGGTTGTCAGTCGGCACAGCACCGGCGACCCTCGTCATGTTACATTTTTTTATATCCACCGAACTTGTGTCGCACGTGGTCGGTGGCCATCACCAAGGAACCGAGGGATCCATGAGCACTCCGCTTGCCAATCGTCTGGGTATTGAATTTCCAATCTTTGCCTTTTCTCATTGTCGAGATGTCGTCGCTGCCGTGACGAATGCGGGCGGTTTTGGTGTGCTCGGCGCACTCGCATTCGGGCCCGAACAACTCGAGATCGAGCTCAATTGGATCGATGAGCATGTCAACGGAAAGCCCTACGGAGTCGACTTCGCCATGCCGGTTAACTACATCGGAAAGGGTGGGGGAGAAGACGCGTCATTCGATTCGCTCGACGCCATGATCCCGACCGAACACCGTGAGTTCGTCGATGAGTTACTCAATCGCTACAACGTGCCGGAACTCCCCGCCGACCTTCCCGTTGGCCGAGTTGCCGCCGCTGGACTTGGTGTCGACGAAATGGGCCCGAGCCAGGTTGAGGTTTGTCTCAACCATCCGAACGTAAAGATGATTGTCAACGCGTTGGGCCCGCCTCCGATGTACGTGATTGAACGTGCTCACGAAGCGGGAATTCTTGTTGGTGGTCTTGCGGGATCAAAGGTGCACGCCGAGCGTCAGGTTGCAATCGGTGTCGACGTGATCGTTGCGCAAGGAACCGAAGCCGGTGGTCACTGCGGCGAAATCTCAACGATGGTGCTGGTGCCCGAGGTCGTCGATGCGGTCGGGCCAGATATTCCGGTGCTGGCCGCTGGTGGAATTGCCACGGGACGACAGATGGCCGCTGCGATCGCCCTCGGGGCGCAGGGAGCATGGACGGGTTCGATGTGGCTCACCGTCACTGAAGCCGACACAAACCCTGTTGCACTCGAAAACATGTTGGCCGCGACATCGCGTGACACCGTTCGGTCGAAGGCAATGACCGGCAAGCCGGCCCGCCAACTCCGCACTGCGTGGACCGATGCATGGGAAGCAGAAGATTCTCCCGGAACCCTGCCGATGCCGTTGCAGGGAATCCTCCATCAAGAAGCTGGTCGCCGCACTCAACGTGTGGGCACCCGCGAATTGATCGGCTTTCCCGTAGGTCAGATCGTTGGTCGCCTCAACAAGGTTCGCCCCACCAAAGATGTCGTGCGTGAAATGGTGGAAGAGTGGATTGAGACGACTGAACGTATGGCATCAATTCTGAACGACTAAGCAAAGAACCCGCACGACGACCCGCTGTGGATCTTGACTGGCAAATCTTTGAAGTCCCCTAGAGGAGTCCCGATGACTGACACGTTTGTAGATGCGCCCGTTCTTCACGATGCTGAGTCCTACGCGCACGGCGTTCCCTACGACTACTACCGGTGGCTTCGCGAGAATGACCCCGTCGCATGTCTCGATCACCCCTCCTATCAGGGTGAGAAGTTATGGGTGGTGACTCGCTACGCCGAGGTGCAGCAGGTTTCTCGAGATGCATCGACCTATCGCAACGCGCCCGATCCCTTCATTGACGATGGGATTAACGAATCGGCATCCGGCGGCAGCGATCAGTTGATGATCAGCCTCGATGCGCCTGACCATATGAAGCTTCGCAAGATCATCAACAAGGGCTTCACTCCCAAGCGAGTCGCAGAACTCGGAGACATGCTGCGCAAGCGCACCAATGACATCATCGACGGACTGGCCGACCGCACCAGCGCCGATCTTGTCCACGATCTTGCGTTGTGGCTTCCACTTCACGTGATTGCCGACATGGTCGGCGTTCCCGAGGCTGACCGCGCCCAGGTCTTCGACTGGACAGAAAAGACCTTTGGTTTCGATGCCTCAGTCACCCCCGAAGAGCGGGCGCAGGCAGCAACCGACATGTTCATGTATGCCGACGCAATGTGTGCCGAGCGGGCCGACAATCCGAGCGATGACCTGATGAGCGTTTTGCTTCATGCCGAGGTCGAGGGCGAGAAGCTCACGGCATTCCAGATTGAGTTGTTCTTCATGCTTCTGCAGAATGCCGGTTCGGAGACAACTCGAAACTTGATCACAACGGGAACGCTCGCTCTGCTTCAGAATCAGGACCAGTACGACATTGTTCGAAATGATCTCTCAGTGATCCCAACCGCAATCGAAGAGTTGCTGCGTTTTTCTACTCCGGTGATCCAGTTCACTCGCACCGCAACCGTCGATACGGAACTTGGTGGGAAGAAGATCAAGGCGGGCGAGCGTGTGCTGATGGTGTACGCCTCAGCGAATCGCGACGAGCGGGCGTTTGAAAATCCAGATTCCATTGATGTTCGACGTAACCCCAACGATCATGTGGCGTTTGGTGCTGGTGGCCCGCACTTCTGTCTTGGTGCCAACCTCGCCCGCATCGAGGGTCGCATCATGTTCGAGGAAATTCTCACCCGTTTCGAAGGACTTCGATTCGTCGGAGATCCGGTGGACTATCCCCGTGTCCACTCGAATCTCATCGACGGCTTTGCCCATGTGCCGATTGCGTGGGACAGCATCGCGGCACCGGCGTAATCGTCTATTCGAATTTCTCGCCGAGCATTCGAAGGAGACCGATCAGGTCTTCGGGTTGGTCGGGATCTTTGTCGCCAGGAATCCAGCGGACAGGTCCTTGCTTCCCTGTCCAGTGGAATGAACCATGAGTTTCGTAGCGTTTCCACCAGACTGGCGAACGAGGGTCGCGTCCGACGCTGATCCCTTCAAACGGTGACATCGCAAAGAGCATCTGGACTTCGGGATGATCGTCGACCGTCACGCCGTCGATGGTGAGCGAAAGCTTCCATGTTCGGCTGCCGATCGCGTCGAATGAACATTCGAGCAGGTGGTCACCGGGGGAGAGCGATGGACCGGTGACGATCGCGAGATCGCCTCGTCCAGTGTGATGGACAAGTGCAGGACGTTGACCCTCGATCACGTAAAGGCCGTAGCCGCCGCTTTGGTCGCCGTGGGCCGCAATGGTTCCGATGGAACCTTCGTGGACGGTGATTGGTGCTTCAATGCGGAAAGAGCGAAGCCAAATCAACATCAGCGATCGCCAACGTTCCAGCGTCGGCGTGCCGGGCCAGATGGAAAGAGGCTCTTCGAAGACTGCAGTGCGCGGCGGCCGAAGGACGTACTTGAGGCCGATACCTTCATCGAGTGGGTAGATCTGGCCGTCCCACGCGGCTTGGTCCCACGCGGCGATGAGTTCAGCGAGTTTCTCTGGTTCGCTTTCAGCGAGGTTATTGAGTTCAGTGCGATCAACTGCGAGGTTGTAGAGCTCCCATTCGCGATCATCGAACGGTGTCATGGGCTGATGGAGTGTTACGACTTCCCAACCGTCGCGGTAGAAACCGCGGTGACCGATCATTTCGTAAACAGCTTCAGTGCGCTGGTCGGGGGCATCGGCCGACACGAGTGTCGGGGTCATGCTCGAGCCAGTGATGGGCTTGATCGAGTTTCCGTTTCGCTCAGTGAGGGGTTCGATACCAAGAATGTCGAGCAGCGTCGGGAAAATGTCAGACACGTGCGAGTACTGGTGTCGGAGTGTTCCGCTGTTGAACCCTCCGTCCTTCCATGAAACGAAGAAGGGGACCGTGTGTCCACCGGCATGCGTATTGATTTTGTAAAGCCGGAACGGTGTGTTGCCGGCCATCGCCCAGCCACGCGGGTAATGCGGAGAGGTTTGGGGGCCGCCTATGAGGTCAATCTGTGACAGATCGGTCTCGATGTCGTCGCCTTCGTGGCCGACATGGGCCATGTACGCGCTGGTGCCGACCATTTCGCCTTCACGAGAGGCACCATTGTCGGAAGTGAAGATGACGATGGTGTTGTCGAGTTCTCCCATGTCGCCGAGCGTGTCGAGCAGACGTCCGGTGTTGTCATCGACATTGGTGACCATGGCCGCGAACACTTCCATGTAGCGCGCGTAAAGCATCTTCTGATCGTTGGAAAGTTCATCCCAAGGTTCGACATCGTTGTTGGCTTCGGTGTTACGAGGAGCCAGTACGACCTCGTCACCAAAGATGCTGAGCTCTTTCTGACGAGCGAAGCGTCGTAGGCGAAGCTCGTCCCAGCCTTGTGAGTAGTTACCCTTTTGAGCAGCAATGTCGGCAGCCTTCGCGTGGAGAGGCGCATGGATTGCACCGTGAGCGACATAAAGGAAGAACGGTTGATCGGGGGCCGAAGCTTTGCCCGCCTTCATCATGGCGATTGCTTCGTCGGTGATGTCGTCGGTGAAGTAATAGCCATCGGGGTAGGTATCGGTTTCGACAGGTGTGTTGTCGCGAACCAGGCGATGAGGCTGATGAAGGTTTGTGAATCCGTCAAGGAATCCGTAGAAGCGATCAAAGCCTCGCTGGCAAGGCCACGAGTGACGCGGCCCGGCATCGGATTGGTCAGAGTCTTTGGCCAGATGCCATTTGCCGACCATGTAAGTGGCGTAACCGTTCGCTCGAAGAGTCTCGGGGAGGGTGACAACGTCATCGGCCAGTTCCATCGCGTAACCAGGAAACCCTGGATCAGCGTGTGCGACCGTTCCGACACCGGCAGCGTGAGGATTCATGCCGGTGAGGAGGGCGGCACGCGTTGGCGAGCACATCGGAGTTGAGTGGTAGTTGGTGTACTGGAGGCCGTTGCTCGCTAAGCGTTCGATGTTCGGCGTTGCGATTTCGCTTCCGTATGGGGAAGTGTCGGCATAGCCAAGGTCATCGCAAAGAATGATGACGATGTTGGGCGCGTTTTCTGGAGGAACCGGGCGGTCTGGCCACCAAGATTCAGACGTGGCGAAGACGCGGCCAACTTTTCCGCCGAAACCGGGATAGGTGCCGGAGGTGCTGTTCTCGCTCATCGAATTCTTTCTCTGGAGGAAATGTGTTTACGCGACGATTGCTGCGTCGCGCAACGACGCAATGCGATCGGAAAGTCCGAGTTCGGTGAGGATCTCATCAGTGTGCTGACCGAGAGCGGGCGCACCTCCGGCAAGAGACGCCGGTGTTTCGTGAAACTGTGTGGGATGGCGCGGAAGTCGGGCCCTGCCGACAACGGGGTGGTCGAACTCTTCGAACATTCCGATCGCGACAGCGTGAGGGTCATCGACCATTTCTGCAGCCGTGAGAACCATTGCGAATGCGACTCGTTCGCGTATAAACCGTTCGGTTGCCTCAGCCTGAGTGAGATTCGCGGCCATCGCGTAACACATGTCCATGATTGGTTCTAGGACATCGCGATTCTTGCGACGTTCGCCGACGGTTTTGATTCGAGGGTCGTCCCACCCTTCGACGTCGAGGGACTTGCACATTCCTGCAAAGTCGGCGTCTGTGGTGGGAACAACGATTCCCCATCCATCGAGAAAGCGCATCGGCGAAAATCCGGCATTGAAACTCGACGGCATCGTTCCGTCGGAATCAAGAAGAACTTCGTTGCCCGCAGCTTCGGCCCAGAGGAATGAGACACATGCATCGGCCATGCCCATTTCGAGGTGCTGTCCGCCGCGACCGCTGGCTCGGGCAAAGAGTGCGGCTGTTATTGCTTGGGCGGCATAAAGCGAACTGACTTTGTCGGCAGCATTCTGGCGTAGGAACGTGGGCGGGCCGCCGCCCGGTTCTGCCTGTGTGGCGGCGAAACCGGCGTATGCCTGGATTGACGTGTCGTACGCGCTGCGATCTCGATAGGGACCGACGGGTCCGTAACCCGAGATCGATGCGTAGACGACATCAGGATTGATTTTTCGAATCGCGTCGTAGCCAAGACCGAGTCGATCGATGACGCCGGGTCGAAAGTTTTGCAGGATCACATCTGCATCGGCCGCAAGCTGCACCGCGATCTCTTGGCCTTCAGCGGTGCTGAGGTCGAGGGCGATGCAACGCTTCCCGCGATTGCAGGCGAGATAGAATGCGCTCATTCCGTTGACGGCCACCCCCACCCAACGCGCAATGTCGCCAATGCCAGGGCGCTCGATCTTGACAACGTCGGCGCCTTGATCGGCCAGCAACGCCGCTGCGTAGGGTCCCGTCAATGCAATAGAGAGATCGAGCACCTTGACGCCAGACAGTGGTCCCGTGTGTTGCGGTGTGCTCGTCATGGGTTCGCCTCTTCTTTATGACGAAGGTGTGGCGTTGAATGAGACCGGAAGATGTTTGATTCCATCGACCAAATTCATTCGCAGTCGCTCCATCGGTCCTGATTGGTGAATATCGGGTACTCGCTTGCCGAGTTCTTCGAACATTACCTTGATCTCAAGTTTCGCGAGGTTTGAACCGAGACAGAAATGGGGCCCACCTGCACCAAAGGCCACGTGATTGTTCGGAGTGCGGGCAATGTCGAATGAGTCGGCATCGGGGAACTGGGCTTCGTCTCGATTGGCCGACGGATACCAAAGAACAACCTTCTCTCCGGCAGTGATCCGCTGACCTCCGAGGATGGTGTCAGCAGTCGCGGTGCGGCGGAAGAAGTTGACCGGGCTGGTCCAACGAAGGATTTCGTCGACCATCGTGTCGGCCATTTCAGGGTGTTCAAGCCACCGTTGCCATTGATCAGGATGTTCCATGAACGCAATGAGACCCTTAGAGATCGCGTTACGCGTGGTTTCGTTGCCAGCGATAACGAGAAGAGTGAAGAAGAGGTCGCGCTCAAGTTCCGAGAGTTCAACTACTGAACCGTCTTCCATCGTGACGCTTGCGTCGATAAGACGTGACCAGAGGTCATCGCCTCGAACCTCACGCTTTTTATCGGTGAGTCCATGGGCGTAGATCGCCATTTCCATCACGGTGTTGGCGTATTCGTCGCTAGCGCCGATTTCGCTCGTCTTGAATTCGTCGTCCTGTCCACCGATCATCCTGTTCGACCAATCGAAGAGGAGAGATCGATCTTCTTCGGGTACACCGATGATTTCGGCGATGGCGATAAGGGGGAGTTCGGCCGCAACTTCAGTAACGAAGTCACATTCACCTCTTGGTGTCACGCGATCGAGGATTGTGGTGGTTCGTTCACGAAGGCTTTCCTCGAGTCGGCGGATCATCCTCGGTGTAAACCCGGAATTCACGAGTTTGCGATAGCGAGTGTGTTGGGGTGGGTCGGTTGAAACCATCTGAAGTCCTGGACCCATTTCAGCGGGAAGGTCAGTGAGGGCGATTCCGCCTGCGCCATTGCGGCCCGGACCTGTTTGATGGCTGTAGAGAAGACCAGAACGATGGACTTCAGTGACGTGCTCAAACGAACTCACGACCCAGAACTCTTCGCCGTCGCTTCCTTCAGATGCCGGGTGACGCCAAACGGGAGCCTGTTCGCGTAGGAACGTGAACCACTCGTGGGGATGACGCTGGGCAAAGACATCAAGGTCGGTGACGTCAATGTCGCTGAAGTCGATCTCCGATGAGCTATCTATGGTCATGGTGGTCCCGTTGGTTTCGTTAGAGGCGACGAGATGTTACGCCGGAGCGTGTGGAGAACCTCGAAGAACATGGTTGGAACGAGGGATTCGTGAGTCGAACGTGTCGCTCAGCGGCAGGTGTGGGCCATAGAATGATCGCATGGGTGCTCGGGTGGATGGTCGTAGCGAACGAAAAGTGACGAACCGAGAAATCATCCTTTCCGCAGCACGACAACTGATCGACACAAATGGATCGCATGGATTCTCGATGCGTGAACTCGCTGCGAAGGCCGATGTCAGTGTCGCCACGCTTTATAACCTGTTCGATTCACGTGAGGCGATTGTGAGTGCCTGTTTCGAAAAAGTGATTACCGATCTTCGTCCCGATTTCGACGCATTTCGTGGAGTTTCGGATCTGTCTGTTCTTTGTGAAGTCTTGGTCGCCAGCTCCGACCTCATTTTGAACTCGGTTTCTGGCGCGATGTATCTCAAACTCTCCGAGGACCTCTCGGTTGTAAAACCGTTTCTCGTCGAGCACCGTGCAAGCGAAGGGTTCGCCCCGGAACTTGAGGCCGCTATTCGCCGGGGCGAGTTGAACGAGCACGCCGATGTCGACGTACTGCGAACTGTTCTTGAAGCTGTTGTCGGAACAGCGATGCGACTCGAAGCGTTAGGGAGTATCTCGAAGGAAGAGCGGCGACACCGAGTCAGGTCCGGTGCGAGATTGGCGTTACTTGCAGAAGCGACGGATCTCGGGCGGAACTCATTCATGACCGATCGGTCACACCAATAGAGCACGGCTGCTAACGGTTCTCGAGGCGGTTGAGCCCAAACGGGCCTGACCAAATGAAGCGCCCTTGTATGTCGAGTTGTGGTGTGCCGCCCAACGCGTTGTAACGAGCGCCACCGAGCAGGTAGTGAAACGTCGATTCGCCCGTTGTCCAGTTCAAGCCTTCAATCGTCCACTGACCGTCTCGTGTTCCAAACGTGTACACGGTGTTGCTCGGCATACTCACGGCGGGAACGGAGTTCGGGGAGGACACATGATTGTTCGCCCACGCATGTTCGAGCATCCGGGTTTCAGGATTCCATTCATATTTATGAAGTCCGAGTGGCCTATAGGCGGGGTCGCTGCCTAGCCAAAAGACAAACAGTCGCTTGGCCCCGGGAGGGAAACCCTCGGGTATCGACGCTGGTTCGTTGTTCACTGTCATCGCGCCGTAACCGCAGACGGTTATTGATTGCTCAGTTTGGATCTCTTCGAGGCTTGGATCGCCCATGTCGGCGCGACCGAAACCAGCGATGCGTCGAGACAACGTCCCTGGGATTTGTTTCCAGTCTTCGGGAATATCGTCGCGCCACATGAGGGTGATGTTGACGACGTTGGCGCCGTCTCCGAAGACGACGAAGCGGTCCTCGTCGCCAAACCCCATGAGACAGGGAGTAGTGCCGCAACCGAAGCCATTTTCATTGAGGTAGGGCTCCGTCCATGCCCCATCGGACTCATCGGTTGACAGCCGTGTTCCTGTCCAGACGACTTTATGCATGTGATCGTTCGAAGGCAGATAGATCCCGCCGGCGTCGTCCACGCACAAACTCTTGCGCATCCATGAATGTCCGCCGCGACCAAGTTCAGCGAATCGGGCGTTGGTGAATTCTTCAGCACCTTCGCTGTGGCGCAACTGGATTGCTTCGTAGGAAGTGAAATCGCGATCGACGGAAAGCACCCATCCGTTCTCGGTGCTGACGATTAATCGACCGTCATAGGACATGTTGATGCCCACGAAACTTCCGGTGACTTCGGGTGGACGTTCAAATCGACGGCGCACCACAATCGGAGAGTCGGGGTCGCCAGGAACCGCATCGCCAAACGCAACGACGTGATCTTGGTAGCCAATGAAATAATTCCCGTCGCAATCAAGCACGTAATACACGCCGGTAACGCCCGTTAAGTAGGTCGTACTCAGCGAAACGGCGTGCATGACCGCGTCCATGCCTGTAAGAGAGTCGAGACCTTCGAGTCCGGCTTCGTGTGCAGCAAGGTCGTAGTCGGGGCCGTTATCGAGCTCAAGGGTTGCCAGTAGTTCCATGGTGTCGTAATCGAGTTTGGCGATACGGCCGCGTGGGTTGACCCAAATGACGCGCCGACCATCGGAATATGCGGAACTAATTGCAGCACCAAAACAACCCGGACCGACTGGGGAGTAACTCAGTCGATCGGAAACCGAGCCGGTCGGACCTACTGGCCCAACGATGCCAACGGCGTCTTGCTGGGCGGGGTCATTGTGGGCCATTGAGCTTTCGCTGTCGGCAAGAAAACGATTCCTTGGGGCAAGTTGCATGGGTCGAGCTGCCATGCGCCGACACTAAGGCCGCTTAACTCTTATTGCAACAGCGTTCCAAATTAAATGGAAACGCAGTCATGATGAAATCGGGCCTTTGAAACTCCTACTTAGTTTCCGGTGGTGCCAGCAACGAGGGTACTCACCTTAAATCCGCCGCACGCGGTGTAGGCGCTGGCGATTGTGAGTGATGCGGTGTTGTCGGGCGGGTACACCTTGATTTGCGTCGATGTGGGGTCGCACGCTGCGCCCATGCCGGATGCGCTTGTATGCAACGTGGCGCTGGCACTTGCACCTGGCTGAAGGGTGAGTGTTGGACCTTCGGTTCCTTCACGTGATGCGGGTTGGCCAATTTGCTTGGACGAAGAATCAAGAAGTGAAACGCCGGGGAAGCCCCGCATTTCGCAGACTTTGGTGCCAGTGTTCGTGAGGATGAGTGCCGAATAGCGCTGCCCCGCCCCAGATTGGGTCTCGCCGATCGTGCCCTTGAGTTGACCAGCCATGCATCGGGTGCTTGAGGCTGAGGAACTTGTTGAAGAGGTGCTCGACATGCTTGTCGTCGTAGAACTTGAACTTGTCGAAGCGGTCGATGATGCCTTGTCGGAACCGGAACTGCATGCGGTCGCAAGGATAGCTAGCGAAAAAATGCCGACGGAGAGGACTCGTTGTGTGCGCATAGGCGAAGGCTATGTGGGCTCAGATTAGCGACGGGGGATGTCGGTGTCGCCGGTCGGCGTTCTGTGGGACAAGATGGTCACCTGGCTTCGATCGGAGCTGTATCTCAAAGGGGGAGATCAATGGACGCCGATGTCGTCTCAAGGTTCCAGATGACGGGTCAAGACGTGCCGTGGTTGCTCGCCCGTTTGGCTGAGCGTCGGCCCGATCATCCCGTCTTGATCTGGGAACCCCGAAGTGGAGAGGTCGCAACGTGGACCTACTCGGAGTTTTGGTCAGAGGTTCAACGTCTCGCCGCTGGACTTCAGAAGAACGGAATCCAAAAGGGCGACAAAGTCATCATCCATTCGGATAACTGCCCTGAAATGGTTTTGGCTTGGTACGCGTGTGCCACCGTTGGCGCCGCTGGAGTCACCACGAACACACGCTCGGTTGCCGCAGAACTCACCTATTTCATTGACCACACCAAAGCGGTCGCGGCTATCACGCAACCGCAGTACGCAGCGGTTGTTGCAGCAAGCGGCCCGAATCTGAAATGGATCGCTGTCACCGAAGACAACTCGGGTGAAGCGGCGAGCGCTGAACAAGTCGCTCATGGTCAGCAGTCATTCGACGATCTCTTCGCTGATATCGAAGAGTTTGTTCCACGACGCGCCGAGCCAATGCTTCCCGTCGGCATCATGTTCACTTCCGGAACGACGTCACGGCCCAAAGCGGTTGTGCACACCCATGCCAACACGCTCTGGGGAACTCGCGTTGGGCCTGATAACATCGGGGCTGACCCGAGTTCGGTGTACTTAATCTTCCTGCCCTTCTTCCATGTGAATGCACAATCGTGGTCAATGTGGTCGATTCTGGGCGTGGGCGGAACGGTTGTTCTTCAGCCGAAGTTCTCGTCCAGTCGTTTCTGGGACGTCGTCGTGAAGCACGATGTTTCTCATATCTCACTGATTCCGTTTGTCTACCTTGCGGTGCAGGGTCAACCGATTCCCGAGAACAAACTCAAGGCAGCGGTGTTCGGAGCGATTGCTCCGCCGCTTGAACAACTCATCGGCTGTCGAGTGCTTGCGGCCTACGGAATGACCGAAACCGTCACACACGCAACTCGATCTGGCCTGTATGGCGACATCCCGCCCGGTTCTCTTGGGAAAGCGACTCCTGGCTACGAGACGCT
>CAMAYJ010000028.1 GCA_945862505.1 Bifidobacterium breve
ACCGCTGCTCGCTTGCTTATCGAACTCAAGTCGAAACTCGAAATTCCTGGTCTTGATCTAACTGCTGGCTCCGTTTCGGCTGATGGCACGGGTGTCGGGTCATCGTCGGTTGCCGATGTCCGCAGCGCTCTCACCGAACTTGGCTACGGACCTGAAGAAGTTGCTGAAGCGGTGAAGAAACTTCCCGATTCTTCCGACACGGCAGAACTCTTGCGCCTTGCTCTGCAACGATTGGCAGCCTGATGCGCGACGAACTGCTGTCACCAGAACCAACCTCCGACGAGGCCGAACTCGAGGTCGGCGAGATGCGAGCTGGCTCCGGCATCATCGGCGAAGAGGGCGGTCTGCGCCCGCGTCATCTCGACGACTTTGTCGGTCAACGTGAGCTGAAAGAACACCTCGGCATCATTCTTGAAGCCGCTCGCCGGCGAGAACAAGCCGTCGATCATCTGTTGTTCGCTGGCCCACCAGGGCTTGGCAAGACAACACTCGCCGGCATCGTTGCTGCGGAACTTCAGGTTGCTCTGCACGTCACCTCGGGTCCGGCACTCGATCGTGCTGGCGATCTCGCCGCAATCCTCACTCGTTTAGGTGAAGGCGATGTTTTGTTCATCGACGAGATCCATCGCCTCAGCCGCAATGTCGAAGAAGTTCTTTACCCAGCAATGGAAGATTTTCAACTCGACATCGTGTTGGGTAAAGGACCGGCCGCGCGTTCCATTCGCCTCGATCTTCCCCGATTCACGCTCGTCGGTGCCACCACACGCACTGGTCTCATCACAGGCCCACTGCGCGATCGCTTTGGTCTTGTCGCTCGCCTCGACTACTACGACGCCGATGAACTGCAATCAATCGTTTCTCGCGCTGCCGGCATTTTGGGCATCGGAATCGACGATGGCGGCGCCTCCGAGATCGCCCGTCGAGCGCGCGGCACGCCCCGAATCGCCAATCGTCTCCTTCGCCGTGTTCGCGACTTTGCCGAGGTTCGTGGCGATGGCGAAATCGACGAAGCCACCGCCAACGAGGGTCTTGCGGTATTCGGAGTCGACGATCTCGGCCTCGACAAAGTCGATCGGGCGGTCCTTTCAAACCTCTGCCAGAAGTTCGGTGGGGGCCCGGTGGGTCTGGGCACCTTGGCCATCAGTATCGGTGAAGCCGAAGAAACGGTCGAAGACGTCTACGAACCATTTCTTATTCAGCAGGGTCTGCTAATGCGCACTCCTCGCGGGCGCGTCGCTACCCCTGCGGCATGGGCACACCTTGGGATGCTCGCTCCGGCGAGCGCACCACTTACCGCTGACCCATCACGGGGTCTGTTCGAGTCCTGAACGAGCAAGCATGCTGGCCGCCGAGCAGACGAATAGTACGCTCTTTGTCAATGCGCCGACCGTCGTATCTCAGCGGCTTGTTGCTGATTGCCGCAGTATGTGGGTTGGTTGATGCGGCGTGCTTTCTCGCTCTCGGCGGCGTCTTCGCCGAGATAATGACAGGTAACATCTTGCTGTTGGCGTTTCGGATCGGAACGGGACAGCAAATCGGTGATGCAACGCCCTTGCGCTATCTCGCCGCGATCCTTGCCTTCACTGTTGGCGCGCTGATCTCCGGAATGTTGATGCGCGGCTCGGACAAAAAAGTAGAGCGTGCAGTTGGATTCTCGTTCGAACTCGCGCTTGTGGCGATCGCGACTGTGCTGGCATTTGCAACCAACGCGGGTTCAACAGGAATGGGCCGAGACGTCGTTGTGGGCCTTGTGGCGTGTGCAATGGGTCTTCAGAACGGGCTGATCCGTAAACACGGGATTGCTGATGTCGCGACCAACATGATGACTGTCACGTTCACGGGACTCATTTCGGAACTGAAAGTAGTGGGCGGCGACAATCATCACTGGGCTCGACGAACCGGTTCGATCGCTCTGTTCTTTCTCGGAGCGATCTCGGGGGCATTCCTCACGCGCTTCGGCGCTGGTTGGCCGCTGTTCGCGGCAACCGTCTTGCTGGGCGCAGCGATTTCGATTCTCCTGACGAGCGAACGCCCCGTCGAGACGGCGTAATTGTTCTGAGCCTCTAGCCTCGTCTCGCTATGGAAACCGTTGCATTTGATTATGAGTTGCCGGAATCGGCGATCGCGCAGCACCCACTCGCTCAGCGTGATGCGGCCCGGCTTCTTGTTGACCAAGGCTCCGGAGTTGCGGTGCTGAACAAAAACGTTCGCGACCTACCTGAGCTACTCGAACCAGGCGATCTGCTCGTGCTCAACACCACGCGAGTGCTGCCCGCCCGACTCGCGTTGTGTAAAGAAACTGGTGCAGCGGTTGAAGTGCTGCTTCTTGAACGACTCGACGGTGGTTCGCTTTCTGACAGTGGGGCGTCGCATTGGGAAGCGTTGGTTCGCCCCGGTCGAAAACTTCCGCCGGGAACCGTCGTTCGTCCTGTCGAGGGCACCGGACTCGAGGTTGTTATCGAAGATGATCTTGGCGACGGTCGGCGTGCGGTCACCATCGATGTCGATGGGCCGCTGCTCGACGTGCTTGAACGCTTCGGCGTCATGCCATTGCCGCCGTACATCACCGAGGTGCTCGCAGAGCAAGAGCGCTATCAGACGGTGTTCGCTGAGCGTCCCGCCTCGGCAGCAGCTCCCACCGCTGGGTTGCATCTCACGCCCGAGGTGCTGGCCCGTTGCGCCGAACGCGGCATCGTCCGAGCTGACGTCGAATTAGTTGTTGGCCTCGGCACATTTCGACCCATCGCGACCGACCAGATCGAAGATCATGTGATGCACGGCGAGTTTTATCGAGTGCCACAAGAAACGCTCGATGCGTGTGCCCGCACAAAAGCCAACGGTGGGCGAGTCGTGGCGGTCGGGACCACCGCTGTGCGGGCGTTAGAAAGCGCAGCGGCGTTCGGAACGACCGAGGGTCGCACTGAACTCTTTATTCATGGCGACTACGAGTTCGCAATTGTTGATCGACTTATGACCAACTTTCACTTGCCGAAATCCTCGTTGATCGTGATGATCGATGCCTTTATCGGTCCTCGATGGCGAGATCTCTACGCCGATGCGTTGCGCGATGGATATCGATTTCTGTCATTCGGTGACGCGATGCTGTTGACGCGTCAATAGACAGAGTCCTGACGGATCTCAGAGGAATTCACACAGGTAGGCCGAAGGAGTTTCGGCCCGAACCTGGAAATGACTTGAGGCAGGAACCTCGAAACGAGAGCCCTTTGGGTAGGTCTCCCAATCGCTCTCCCCGTCGACGATCGCCTCAATGGCACCAGCAACGACGGTCATGAGTTCGGCGCCATCGGTGTTGAAGTCGTAGATGCCGGGGGCGATAACGCCAACGGTTGCCCGTCCCGAAGCATTTTCGAAGCCAAGGCTTTGAACGCCACCATCGAAGTACGTGTTGTGAGAGGTATCTGACATGTCGACGACGATAACGCCCACAGCGGGTGAGTTGTGGTGACATGGAGGTATCTCATCAACGTCACTGGAGCAGTAGTGAGTAACGAAGAAACCGAATCTGTACTCCGGCTGCAGATTGACGCGACAGATGGCCAGGCCCGAACAGGCGTGGTGCACACGGCCCGTGGCTCATTTCGCACGCCCTGTTTCATGCCAGTTGGAACACGAGCAGCAGTGCGCACACTGACGTCTGCCGATCTTGAGAAACTTGGCGCTGAGGTGATCCTCGGTAACACCTACCACCTGATGTTGAAGCCGGGGGCCGATCTCATCGAGCGATTCGGCGGGCTGCATGGTTTCGCTGACTGGCATGGACACGTGCTCACTGATTCGGGTGGATTTCAGATTTTCTCGCTTGAACCGAAAGTCACCGATGAGGGCGCCACCTTCAAATCGACCTATGACGGCAGTTATCACCATCTGAGTCCCGAAGGCAGCGTTGAGGTTCAGCAGAAACTGGGTAGCGATATCCAGATGGTTCTTGATGTGTGTCCGCCACTTCCTTCTACCGAAGCAGTTGTTCGCGCTGCACTCGAACGATCGGTTCTGTGGGCTGGGCGAGCAAAGGCCGCTCAGGCTCCTGCTCGCGATGCTGGTTCGAAACAAGCACAGTTCGGAATCGTGCAAGGCGGTATCACTGTTGCGATGCGAACTGAAAGCGCACAACGCACGCTTGATATCGGTTTCGATGGTTACGGCATCGGCGGGCTTTCGGTGGGCGAGACACGAGACGAGATGCTGCCGGCGCTTGCGGCCGTAACCGAGGTTCTTCCCACTGAGCGGCCCCGCTATCTCATGGGTGTCGGAGATCCGGTGAGCATCGTGGAAGCCGTTGCACTTGGCGTCGACATGTTCGATTGCGTACTGCCGACCCGATTGGCACGCCATGGAACAATTCTCACCAGTGCCGGGCGAATGAATCTTCGAAATGCGAAATTCGCTGATGATCCCGAGCCCCTCGAACCAGGGTGTCTCTGTGAGGCCTGCTCTCGTTGGTCGCGGGCCTATCTTCGTCATCTGCTCATGGTGAGCGAACCCACTGCGGCCCGCCTCACCACGATCCACAACGTGCACTGGTTGCTTCGAATGATGGAGGGAGCACAAGCGGCAATTGCCGCCGGTACCTTCGATCAGTTCCGGTCTCAGGTGGCGTCGGTCTGGGACTGATCGGTCGGGCAGGGCGAATGAAGGGGTAGGGGAGATGAGGGCTAACGTGTCCCCGTTTCCAACTTGGAACCCCACCTGATCGAGCCCATACGAGACCATGTCCTTCCTCATCATCATCGTTCTGTTCGTTATCGCCTGGGTCGTGCTGATTCTCCCGAAGCAGCGCGAACTCAAGCGCCACAATGCCTTCGTTCAGTCATTGGCTGTAGGAGACGAGGTCATGACTGGTTCCGGTATCTACGGAACGCTTGTCGAGATCGACGAGGCCACGGTCCTGCTGCAGGTTGCGCCTGGCGTTGAGCTCAAGATCGCTCGTCGAGCCGTTGCATCGCAGGTCGGCGACCCGTCTGTGGTGGAGACCGACGACACTGGGAAAGCCGGCGACGAGGACTCCGACGCGTGAAACGCCTCCGAGGCTTTGGTTCGCTTGTCGTAATCATCGTGATTGCCGGAGCGGCACTTATCTACACATTTGTTGCTGGCAATAAGCCACTTCTTGGACTCGACCTCCAAGGCGGCGTGTCCGTCGTTTTGAAGCCCGTTCAAGAGGTCGACAACGAAACCATCGATCAAGCAATCACAATTATCCGTCAGCGAATCGACGCCATTGGTGTTGCTGAGCCGGAAATTACTCGTCAGGGCAACAACATCCTCATCCAGATTCCCGGGGTGAAGGACAAAGAGCGGGCACTTGAACTCGTTGGTCAGACCGCTGAACTTCAATTTCGCCCAGTGCTCGCCAACGTCCCGGTCGATCCGCAGGAAGCGACGACTACGACCAGCGGCGATCCAACCGCAACCACGACAACTGTGACGCCTGAAGCATCGATCCCAACAACGACGATCGACCCAACTAAGACGGTCGGCGGTTTGCCACTTGATGTTTGTGTCGCGGGCCTTTCAGCCGAGGAGATCAATGCAGGTGGTCAAGCCATACTTCCGCAATGTGACGGTGGTCTGCTCGTTGGTTCATACGCCGTTGGTCCTGTCTCGTTGACAGGTAGCGCGCTTGAAACCGCTCGCGCCAACCTGGGCGATAACGGACAGTGGGTCGTTGCTCCGACCTTCAAGAGTGGCGCTGACGGAATTGGTGGATTCAACGCCATTGCTGGCCAATGCTTCACAAAGGGTTCGACCTGCCCCACGGGTCAGTTGGCCATCGTGCTCGACGGTCGTGTGCTTTCTGCTCCGAGCATTAACAGCCAGAGCTTCAAAGCTGATCAGATTGAGATTTCTGGCTCGTTCACCGAGCGCACCGCCAAGGATCTCGCTACTGCCCTCAAGTACGGCGCATTGCCGGTGGAATTCGAACAGCAGCAAGCGCAGATTGTTTCAGCGACTCTCGGACGCGACGCATTGCATGCCGGATTGGTCGCCGGCCTTGTCGGGATCCTGCTCGTGGCCGCCTACATGATCGCGTTTTACCGCCTCCTCGGTTTCTTTGCGATCGTGAAGTTGGCTGTTGAAGGCGCATTGCTTTGGTCGATCATTTCTTGGCTCGGATCGAACAACGGTTTGGCACTGACTCTCGCTGGAATCACCGGCATCATTGTTTCGGTCGGTGTTTCACTCGACTCGAACGTCGTGTACTACGAGCACCTCAAGGAAGACGTCTACAAAGGACGTTCGATTCGAAGCGCGACTGACAAGTCGTTCGTTACGGCGTTCTCAACGATCGTGAAGGCTGACGTTGCTTCGTTGATTGGCGCAGGCCTTCTTTGGTGGCTCACCGTTGGGCCAGTACGAGGGTTTGCGTTCTATCTCGCACTTTCGACGGCACTTGACATCTTGATGTCGTGGTCGTTTATGCGGCCCGTGGTCAAGCTCTGCACCCGATCGAAGTTCCTTCGAGCACATCCTCGGATCTTGGGTCTCCCCGCGGAAATCCCCCAACAAACTTCGCGTGCGGGTCAGGCGCGCGTTCAAGCGGAGGTCAGTCGATGAATTGGATGTCGCGCATCAATCGCGGTCAAACAAACATCGATTTCTTGGTGTGGTGGAAGCGTGGTCTTGCTGTTTCGGCAGTTCTGGTGATTGCAAGCATCGTTTCGCTGACGACTCGCGGCTTGAACCTCGGTATCGACTTTGAAGGCGGCGTTTCTTGGGAAGTCCGCGCTCCGGGAGTCTCGGTAGAGGAAGCCAGATCCGAACTCGAGTCGGTAGGCGAGGCTCAGGCCAAGATCCAGATCGTTGGTTCCGACATTCTCAGGGTGCAAGGTCCGGAAAGCACCCCTGAACATACGGTTGAAGTTCGGCAAGCGCTCGCCGATCTGGCTGGTACCGATGTTTCCGAAGTGAGTGTTTCGACGGTTGGAGCATCGTGGGGATCGGACGTCACGGCATCGGCGGTTCGGGCCCTCATCTTCTTTGCGATCGCGATTCTCATCTATCTCTCGATTCGCCTTGAGTGGCGAATGGCTGTGGCCGCCGTGTTCGCGGTGGTTCACGATGTTTTGATCTCTGTCGGTGTGTATTCCATTTTCCAGTTTGAGGTTTCGCCTGGGACGGTGATCGCTTTCCTTACGATTCTGGGCTACTCGATTTACGACACGATCGTGGTCGACGACAAAATCAAGGAAAACGAAGGACTCGTAGGTCAAAGCGGACGCATGACCTATGGGCAGATGACGTCGTTGTCGATGAACCAGGTGCTCTTGCGTTCGATCAACACGACGGTCTCTTCGCTGTTGCCGGTTCTTTCGTTGTTGGTCGTCGGAGCGTTCATCATGGGCGCGGTGACTCTGCAGGAGTTCTCCGTGGCACTCACCGTTGGTTTGCTGGCTGGCGCCTATTCCTCGGTCTTCGTTGCCGCACCCGTTCTCGTCGCCTTGAAGGAACGTGAATCCAAATACAAGGCGATCCGCGAGCGATTGCAATCCCAAGGTGTGGACGTCACACGCTCCGTGGAGCGAGTTGGTCTGACGGGTACAGGTTCGTCGGCCATGGCGGTGACTTCGACGTCGTCCTTATTGAATTCTGGCGACAAATCGGCACCATTTGTATCGCCATCGGGCGTCATCCCGCCGCGGCCACGCAAGAACCAACGCAAGCGCTGATCAAAGGGTCGGGGCAGGGGTACGTCCCCTGTACCGTGGGGTCATGAAGACTCCCTTCCGAGCTGCTACTGGGGTATGTCCACCTGGTCGCGTGCAGGTCGGAGGCTGAGTTATGGCAACCGTCAATCGTGTGCTTCCGTGGCGTCGTAATGCCGCCCCGCCATCCGAAGAGGTCGCCCCACTCGTCGAGATTTTCCAGTCTCATCATCCGCGATCCTCGGCAGCGCTGATTACGAAAGCGTACGACCGCGCCGCTTCGGCTCATAAGGGTCAATCTCGCAAATCCGGCGAACCGTATGTGACGCATCCGGTAGCGGTTGCGAAGATCTGTGCCGAACTTGGTCTCGATGACGTCACCATCGCCGCTGCGCTTCTTCACGATGCTGTCGAAGACACTGGTGCCACTCTTTTCGATGTCGAGAAGGACTTTGGTGTCGAGGTTGCTCGCATCGTAGACGGAGTTACGAAACTCGATCGCATTAAGTTCGATTCCAAAGAGGCTCAGCAAGCCGCAACCGTGCGCAAGATGCTCGTGGCGATGGCGAAAGATCTACGCGTACTGATCATCAAGCTCGCCGATCGTCTTCATAACATGCGCACCATTGCGGCCTTGCCGGCGTGGAAGCAGCATCGCACTGCGCAAGAGACGATCGATATTTATGCACCGCTTGCTCACCGACTCGGCATGCAGGAATTGCGCCAGCAGTTAGAGGATCTTTGTTTCGCGTCGTTGCATCCCAAGCGTTATGCCGAGATCGAGCACATGGTCGCAACTCGTGCTCCCGAACGCGATGTGTATCTGACAAACGTTCTTGAAGATGTACGCGGCCGACTAAGCGAACTGCACATCACTGCTGAAGTGACAGGTCGGCCAAAGCATCTGTGGAGCATTTACGAAAAGATGGTGGTGAAGGGTCGGGATTTCGATGACATCTTCGATCTCGTCGCGATTCGAGTGATCGTCGGCACCGTCAAGGATTGTTACGCCGCTCTCGGTTCGATTCACGCCACGTGGAAACCGGTGCAGGGTCGTTTCAAGGATTACGTAGCCATGCCCAAGTTCAATCTGTATCAGTCGTTGCATACGACCGTTGTTGGTCCTGGTGGAAAGCCTCTTGAGGTTCAGATCCGCACAGTGGAGATGCATAGGCGAGCAGAGTTCGGTGTCGCTGCGCATTGGAACTACAAGGACAACAACGAAAGTACAGCCGACCTCGCGTGGCTTAATCGCATTGTTGATTGGCAAAGTGAGACCTCTGATCCTTCAGAGTTCATGGCGAATCTGAAGATTGACCTCGATCAAGACGAGGTATTTGTCTTCACGCCGAAGGGCAAAGTCATCACGCTGCCCAAAGGTGCCACCACCGTTGATTTCGCTTATGCCATTCACACAGAGATCGGTCACTCCTGTATCGGGTCGCGGGTCAATGGACGTTTGGTCTCTCTCGACACCGAGCTGCAGTCGGGTGATTCCATCGAAATCTTCACGTCAAAGGTCGAAAGCGGTGGGCCTTCGCAAGACTGGCTGCGTTTTGTTGTTTCGCATAAGGCCGAGAACAAGATCCGAGCGTGGCATTCGCGTGAGCGACGCGAAGACGAAATTGATAATGGCAGCGAGGAACTCACTAAAGCCTTGCGGCGTGAAGGTCTGCCAGTGCAGAAGATCCGGCAGTCGCGGATTCTCAATGAAATCGCGACCGAACTGAACTACACCGACCTCGAATCGCTTCATGCGGCAATCGGTGGAAATCATCAATCAGCGCAGTCGGTTGCCGAGCGGATTCGACGCAAGCTCGAATCGGTTGACCCTGAGCGTGAAGAGCAGTTGCCGACCACGGTTCGTGCCCCGCGGCGGTCGGGCCGCGTAGGGGCAAGTGCTTCGGGTGTGCACGTCGAAGGCCTCGACGATGTCATGGTTCGCCTGTCTCGCTGCTGCACGCCGGTTCCGGGTGACGCGATCATGGGGTTCGTCACACGCGGCCGCGGTGTATCGGTGCATCGTTCCGATTGCGCGAATGCGCTTTCGCTTTCCGAAGGCCAATCCGACCGTCTTATCGATGTCGAGTGGGATACCGACATCTCGGCGACATTCATTGCTTCGATCGAAGTGAAGGGTCTCGACCGATCCCGCCTTTTGCGTGATGTGTCGGCAGCATTGGCTGATCATCACGTCAACATCGTGTCTTGCAACACCATCACGGGTTCCGATCGAATTTCCTCTATGCGTTTCGATTTCGAACTTGGTGATGTTTCGCAGCTCTCCCCGTTGATGTGGTCGATTAAAAAGATCGATGGTATCTACGACGCGTATCGGGTGCTTCCCGGCAAGGGCGACTCCGATAGCAATGATGGGCGCGACTCTCAATCTTGATCGGCAGGCTTCTGGCAGTTGTTCGGTGCTGGGGCGTTGGGTGGGGGAAGTGGTTCGGTCCTTGGGGCAGGGCCCCGGTAGGCTCAATGGTCGTGTCAGAGCCGACGTCACCCCGCATTGAGCCATTCAAGGCCCCACCCGGGACCCATGACGTCCTGCCGCCTGAATCCGAGCGCTGGCAGGTCCTTATTGCTGCGTTCTCCGCCCATGTCGCTCGGGCTGGATACGGCCTCGTGCAGAGTCCGATGTTCGAAGAAATCGGGGTGTTCTCTCGTGTGGGCGAGGGCACCGATCTGGTCCGCAAAGAGATGTACGACTTCCTCGACAAGGGTGAACGCCACATTGCGCTGCGCCCCGAGGGAACGGCATCGATCGCTCGAGCCTGGATCCAGCATGCTCAAGGCGAAACGAAGCCGTGGAAGGTCTGGTACGCAGCGCCGTCATTCCGCTACGAGCGTCCGCAGGCCGGGCGTTTCCGCCAACATCATCAGCTCGGCGCCGAAGCGATTGGATCTGACGATCCCGATCTCGATGTTGAAGTCATCGCCATGCTTCACGACTTCTATGCCTCGCTGGGGCTGAAGCAGGTCACGCTGCTCATCAATTCGATGGGAACCGCCGACGATCGTCGTCGCTACATCGAAGATGTGCGGGCGTGGCTCAACGAACGACTCTACACGCTCGACCCCAAAGACGCCGAGAAGGTTGTCGATCACCCGATGCGGGTGCTCGACTCGAAGCGGCCCGTCACCATCGCAGCAATTTCCGACGCTCCACGGATCACCAATCAACTTTCGCCCGAAGCGGCTGAACGGTTCGAACGAGTGAAGTCAGGTCTGACTACTCTCGGCATCGAATTCACCGTTGAACCTCGTTTGGTACGCGGTCTCGATTACTACACGCACACCACATTTGAGTTTGTCGGCGAAGCGCTCGATGCCGCTCAGTCCACCATTGGTGGCGGCGGACGCTACGACGGACTCATCGAGGCATTGGGCGGACCATCCACGCCCGGTATCGGTTTTGGTTCCGGCATCGAACGAGTGCTGCTGACATGCGATGCCGAGGGCGTGTTCCCCGCTCCTGCCAGCTCTACCGATGTTTTCGTGGTCGACACCACCGGTGGCACCGCTGCTCGCGATTTCACCATCGAACTTCGCCGCGCTGGCATTAGCGCCGAGCGTGCATTCGATGGTCGCTCAATGAAGTCACAAATGAAATCTGCTGATAAGTCCGGCGCAGCCGTTGTCTGCATCATTGGTGATGACGAAGCCGCAGCCGGCACCGTGACAATCCGTGACCTGCGCGGCGACACCGGACAAGAAGCCGTAGATCGCTCGACCGCTGCTGCCGTGCTGGCCGCTCGACTCTCCTGAACCTGAAGGACCTTCTGTGACTGATTCCGTTTCTATGCGTACCGACCATTGCGGAACGCTTCGTGCCTCCGACATCGGTCGCGAGGTCGCGGTCTGTGGCTGGGTGGCCCGTCGCCGTGAGCACGGTGAGCATCTGGCCTTCATCGATCTTCGTGATCACACTGGTCTCGTGCAGTGCGTAGTCGACGGGGCTGCCGATCTGCGCTCCGAGTATGTGGTTCGCATCACGGGCACCGTGCGCCAGCGTCCCGATGGCACCACGAACGACAACATGCCTACCGGCGAGATCGAGATCGGCGACTGCCGCGTCGAAATTCTGAATGTCTCTGAGCCGCCCCCGTTCCAGCTCAACGATCGTGTCGAGGTCGACGAAATGGTTCGCCTCGCTCATCGCTATGTCGATCTGCGTACCGAGCGCATGCAGCGCAACCTCCGTATTCGCGCCAAGGTCAATGCCTCGCTGCGACGGGCCATGGACGATCAGGGTTTTGTCGAAATCGAAACCCCGATGCTGATTGCGTCGACTCCAGAAGGCGCGCGCGACTTCGTCGTACCGAGCCGCCTGTCCCCAGGTTCGTTTTATGCCCTTCCGCAGAGCCCGCAGTTGTTCAAGCAGTTGTGCATGGTTGGTGGCATCGATCGCTACTACCAAATCGCTCGGTGCCTTCGCGACGAAGATCTTCGTGCCGATCGTCAGTTCGAATTTATGCAACTCGACGCCGAAGCCAGTTTCGTTTCGCAAGAAGAAGTTCTCGCGTTCATTTCCGTCGCCGTTTCCGCTGCGGTCGAAGAAGCCACTGGTCAGAAGATGGGCGATGTTCCCCGCATGACTTGGCAAGAGGCGCAGGAACGTTTTGGTTCCGATAAGCCCGATATCCGCTTCGGCATGGAACTCATCGAACTCACACCGAACTTTGCCGCTACCGAGTTCAACGCATTCAAGGCCGATTGCGTGAAAGGCATTGTCGTCGACGGCGGAGCCGAATTCACTCGCTCCAAACTTGACGAACTCACCGACAAAGCCAAGCGCTGGGGTGCCAAGGGCCTTGTCTGGATGCGTGTGAAGGATGGCGGCGAACTCGATTCGCCGGTTGCCAAGTTTCTTTCCGCCGAGGAACTTGCCGGGCTGGTTGCAACCTCCGGAGCAAAGACTGGCGATCTCCTTCTTCTCGTCGCTGCCGACCGCCCCAAGGTTTGCCATGTACTCGGCCTTCTTCGTCTTGAACTTGGTCGCCCGCCCGTTACCGAAGGTGGCTTGCAGTTCCTTTGGGTTGTCGACTTCCCACTGTTCGAATCTCTCGACGATGCCGGCAACCCCGTTCCTGCGCATCACCCATTCACCATGCCGCATGCCGAAGACGTCGCGTTGCTCGACACTGGCGACCCGCAAGATCTGTTGAAGGTTCGCTCGCAGGCCTATGACCTTGTGCTCAATGGCTGGGAACTTGGTTCGGGCAGTGTGCGAATTCATCGCAGCGACATCCAAAGCCGCATGTTCGAGCTCCTCGGTATTGGTGCTGAGGAGCAGCAGAGCAAATTCGGCTTCTTGCTTGATGCCTTCCGATTCGGCGCACCGCCTCATGCTGGTTTTGCGTTCGGTATCGATCGCCTTGTTGCCCTTCTTGCCGGTGAAGAGAACATTCGTGAAGTCATCGCGTTCCCGAAGACACAGTCAGGAACCGATCCGCTTACGCACGCTCCTACGCCCATCGATACCGCTCAGCTCGACGAACTCGGATTACGTCTTCTTCCCACGAAGAAGAACGACTGACCCTCCGGAGCTCCGACACAGGCGACCGGTAGCCTCGGACTATGACCGAGGATCTGTTCGCTGCAGCCGCCGAAGATCGGCTGGCGCGTCAGGCCCCGCTTGCTGCTCGGCTTCGCCCTAAAAATCTTGACGAGGTTGTTGGTCAAGAACATCTTCTCGGCCCCGGCAAACCGTTGCGGGCGCTCATCGAAGCCGACCGTCTTTCTTCGGTCATTCTTTGGGGTCCTCCAGGCACGGGCAAAACCACCATTTCGCAACTCATCGCCCGCACCACATCGAAGGCCTTCGAGCAACTATCTGCAGTAAGCGCTTCGGTGAAAGACGTGCGTGAAATCGCCGCTGGTGCGCAAGAGCGTCTTGCGATGCGTGGTCAAGGAACGATTCTGTTCCTCGACGAGGTCCACCGATTCAATAAGTCACAGCAAGACGCGTTGTTGCCATCGGTCGAAAGCGGCCTGCTCGTTCTTATCGGCGCAACTACCGAGAACCCGTTCTTTGAAGTGAACCCGCCGTTGCTGAGTCGTTCGACGTTATTCCGGCTCGACCTCCTTTCGGCTGAAGCGTGTGGGCAACTCGTCGATCGAGGGTTGGCGGCCGAGGGCGCCACTATCGACGACGATGCGCGTCAGTTGCTGGTTGACCGCTCCAATGGCGATGGCCGACATGTACTCACCAGTCTCGAAGTTGCGGTTGCGCTTGCCCACGAGCACCCCGATGCTGCCCGCGACAATTCCGGTGCAATCGTCGACGAGTTACTCCGGGTCACTGCGGCCGATGTGGAAGCGGCGCTCGGGACGAAAGCTCTGCGGTACGGGCGAGACGATCACTACGACGTCATCTCGGCGTTCATCAAGTCCATCCGAGGCTCCGACCCCGACGCCGGGCTGTACTGGTTGGCTCGCATGCTTGAAGCAGGGGAAGACGCTCGCTTCATCGCTCGTCGTCTGGTGATCTTGGCCAGCGAAGACATCGGTATGGCTGATTCGAATTCGCTCGTGGTGGCTGATGCTGCGGCTCGGGCAGTCGAGTTCGTCGGTCTACCTGAAGCGCAGCTCAATCTGGCCCACGCAGTGGTTCACCTCGCCACGGCCCCGAAGTCGAATCGGGTCACCGTCGCCCTGGGCCGAGCCCAATCCGATGTGCGCGATCAGGCCGGGGGAGAGGTGCCAATCCACCTCCGGGACGGTCACTACAAGGGGGCCAAAAGCCTCGGTCACGGACAGGGCTACGAGTACCCTCATGAGCAGCCCGAGGGCTGGGTCGACCAGCAGTACCGGCCGGCCGAACTCGAGGGTCGGGTCTATTACGAGCCATCCCCCCATGGCGCCGAAGCCGAGGTCCGAGACCGCATGGACGAAGACAACCAGCACCCCCAGGAGCCTCTGTCATGAGCACCGTTTCTGTCGTGCTGATTGTGGTTGCAATCGTCGGTCTTGTCGTCGTCGCCATGGCGGTGCAGTCGCTTATCACTACCCTTCGTTCGCTTCGGGTGACCGTGGAAGATCTGCGTGCTGAAACGTTGTCGGCAGTCGCGGAACTTCGCGCCACCGTTGCTCTTGCGAATGGTGAGATCGAACGCGTCGACTCATTGCTCGACACTGCCGAAACTGTGGGCGCCCGCGTCGAGGCAACGTCACGTCTCGCATGGTTGGTAATGCGCAATCCTCTTGTGAAGTTGGCATCGGTTTCCGTTGCTACTGATCGAAATGCTCGTCGCCTGGCGCGCAACGAAGCGCAACTCGCTGCTGTCGAGCCGTTGGCGCTCAACGACGGAACACGTGGCACATCGCGCCGCTCACGTAACGCGCGCAACGTCACATCACGACGCGACCGACGGGCCAGCTGATGTTCAAACGCGTCACCTGGTTCACTGTCGGAACGGCAGTTGGGGTCACCGGAACCGTGGTCGGATACCTGCGGGCCCGTGACCTGGCCCGGCGTCATTTGCCTGAGAACGTGAGCGATGCCGCAGTTCGCGCCGCGGAATTGGCCGATTCTGGGGTGCGTGTGGCGGTTGACCGCGGGATTTCTTTGGTGGGCGAGTTGCGCACCAACGCTGAGGCCACAAAGCAGACCCGTAAGCAGGCCGAAGCATTGCTTCGTAAACAACTCGAGCGCGCCGGTCTCTGAACAGGTCATACGCTCTCGTTGGCAGTCTGACGGCCGGGAATATTCAGCTGGAATAAGAGAAATAAACTCTGTTCGTTTTTATTGGCTAGCATTTGCGGGTGGCAATCGTCGTTCTTGTGGTTGTGGCGGGTCTCATCATCGGCGTCGTGATCGAGCTGGTCCTCTCGAATCGGCAGCGCGCCCGAAAAGCAGGCCGGCCCATCGTCGACTCCGGAACGGTCAACCCATTACCGCCTGGTCCGGCGGAACCGAGATTCATTGTCGATGGTGAAGGCTTTCGAATCATCGGACCTGTTGAGTACGACGATCCCGGTGCAGCTCCGTGGGAGCGGGGCGATCCATCTGCACCAGAGGAACGAGCCTGAATCGGTCGATGCAGTGGTCAGTCATTAGGCTGAGCCCATCATGAACCCGATGACCGCGAACGAGTTGCGCCGAGCATTCACCTCGTTCTTCGAGGCCCGAGGCCACACGATTGTTCCCTCGGCGAGCCTTATCCCTCACGATCCTGATCTGCTCTTCACCGTTGCCGGCATGGTCCCGTTCAAGCCGTACTTCCTCGGCGAGCAACAGCCACCGTTCAATCGGGCAACGACGGTGCAAAAGTGCGTGCGCGCCGGCGGTAAGGATTCCGATCTTGAAGAAGTCGGCCGCGACGCCCGACACCTTTCGTTTTTCGAAATGCTCGGCAACTTCTCCTTCGGTGACTATTTCAAGCATGAGGCCATCCCGATGGCCTGGGACATGGTCACCAACCTGTTTGGGATCGATCCCGAACTTCTTTGGGTCACCTGCCATCTGACTGACCAGGAAGCTGCCGATATTTGGCGCGACGAGGTCGGCGTGCATCCCGACCGCATTCAATTCCTCGATGCCGACAACTGGTGGGGCCCTCCCGGCGGTCCTCCCGGACCGTGTGGTCCCTGCTCAGAGATTTACGTCGATAAGGGTGCGGCCTATGGCCCCGATGGGGGGCCCGCTTCCGGTAGCGACGAACGGTTCCTTGAAATCTGGAATCTCGTGTTTATGCAGTTCGCTCGCGATACCGATGGTCACGACACCGAGTTGCCAAAGAAGAACATCGACACCGGCGCAGGTCTTGAACGAATCCTCGGTGTGCTCCAGGGTGTCGATTCTGTTTTTGAAACTGATGTTCTCGCCCCGCTCGTGGAAACTGCACAGCGTGTTACCAATACGCGCCTCGGTGCAGGGGAGCGTTCCGATATTTCGCTTCGAATTCTTGCTGAGCACGCACGCACCATGAGTTTCCTCGTGAGCGACGGCGTGTTTCCCTCCAACGAAGGTCGCGGCTATGTGCTGCGCCGGATCATTCGTCGAGCGGTACGCGAGGCATACTTGCTTGACGTTGCCGATCTCGTCACGCCGACGCTCGTCGATACCACTGTTGAAGTTATGGGCGAGGCCTATCCCGATCTCGTGAAGCAGCAAGATTTCGTTCGCACAGTTGTGGCGCGAGAAGAAGAACGATTCCGGGCAACGCTCAAATCAGGCACGGCGCTGCTCGACACAGAACTCGATCGTCTCGGTCCTGGCGCAACTATCGGCGGCTCTGTCGCATTCCTTCTGCACGATACGCATGGTTTCCCGCTCGAACTCACTCGCGAAATCGCGCTCGAACGCGGCCACGATGTCGACGAGGACGGCTTCGCTTCCGAAATGGCCGAACAACGTCGGCGAGCAAAGGACGCTCGAAAAGGCGGCGGTGATGGCGGAGTTGAAGTCTTCGCTGCCATCTCGGCGGAACACGGGTCAACCTTGTTTCTTGGCGACGATTCCTATGCCGTCGATGCAACAGTCCTTGCTGTTACGGAAGATTCGATTGTTCTTAATCAGACGCCGTTCTACGCCGAATCAGGCGGTCAGGTTGGCGACATCGGCGTCATTACTTCTCCTACGGGTCGGGCCCGCATTGTCGAAACGGTCTACGGCGCTCCTGGGGTTGTTCGACATCGTTTCGAGGTTCTCGAAGGCGACATCGAAGTCGGTCAAAGCGTCAATGCAGTCATTGACGGCGAACGCCGCGATGCGATCAAGCGCAATCACACCGCAACTCATCTTCTTCATTGGGCGTTGCGCGAAACCCTCGGCGACCATGTGAAGCAGCAGGGTTCGCTTGTGGGTCCCGATCGACTTCGTTTCGACTTCTCCCATTACGACGCTCTGAGCGAGGACGAAATCATTGCGATCGAAGATCTCGTCGCTGCCGACATCTTGGAAAACTCTCCTGCTCGGCATTATGAAACTACGAAAGACAAAGCCGAAGCGAGCGGTGCGATCGCGTTCTTTGGCGACAAATACGGCGATGTTGTGAAGGTGCTTGAGGCTGGTCCGCACTCAACGGAATTGTGCGGCGGTACTCACGTGGAGGCGCTTGGCGATATTGGTCCGGTGAAGATCATTAGCGAGGCTTCTATTGGTTCGAACATTCGCCGGATCGAAGCAGTTTCGGGTACTGGCCCCATTGAACGCCTGCGCGAAGACGAGCGTCGAATCAAAGCCGCTGCCGATGCCATGGGCGTTGCCACCGACGAACTCGTCGACGCAGTTGAGCGTCGCGTTGCTGAAGTGAAAGAACTTCGAACGCGCATTCGTGATCTTGAGCGTCAGGCGGCTGCCGGACGATCTGGTGAACTCGCCGATCTCGCTATCGATGGCATCGTTATCGAGCGTGTCGACGGGCTCGACCGTGACGGCGTTCGCGATCTTGCCGTTGCCATTCGCGATCGTGCCGGCATTAAGGCTGTTGTGCTCGGGACTGCACCCGAAGGTGGCGGCGTCACGATCGTTGCTGCAGTTGCAGCCGATTCTGGTCTCAATGCTTCAGAACTCATTGCCGATGCGGCGAAGAAAGTGAAGGGCGGCGGCGGTAAGAGCGCCGACCTCGCAGTTGCCGGCGGCAAAGATCCTGAAGCACTCGACGAAGCCCTCGATCTTGTTCGGGCGGCGGTCCGTTCCTAGTGCGAGCACTCGGAATCGATCTTGGCGAGCGCCGAATCGGTGTGGCTCTGTCTTCAGGTTCGGTGGCCTCGCCAATAGAAACAGTTCAGCGCTCGGCGAACCACGCCATCGATCACCACAATCTGCTTGCTATCGCGGCGGAATGGGAGGTCGACACGCTTGTGGTCGGACTCCCGCTTTCCCTTGATGGGAGCGAAGGTCCAGCGGCAGTTTTGGTGCGTTCGGAGATCGCCGAACTGGTCGCGGCGACATCGATCCCGGTGGTTCCCTACGATGAGCGACTCACCACGGTGACGGCCACCCGCCTGCTGCAGGAGGGTGCGGTGCCAGGACGTTCCCAGCGCCAGATGGTCGACCAGGTCGCTGCTGCGGTGATGCTTCAAGCGTGGCTCGATGGCCTCGCCAACCAATCCGATTCCTGATCGAGAACCACAGAGCCACACGTGCCCGAACAACCAGATCCGTTCGAACTCTTCGGGCTCGAGGCAGCGTCGCCACCTCCGCCGTTATTGCCGCCACCGCCTACACGGCCGGTGCCATCCCGCTCGCCTGAGGTCGATGCGGAACCGATCAGCGACGCCCCGATGTCAGATGACGGTGACGACGGAGATGGCGGTGACTATGTCTCAGTTCGCGGCGGCGGAGGCCGTGGCGGTCGATGGGCACTGTTGATTGGTGTGCCTCTCCTTGTTATTGCACTGCTTATCGGTGCAACGGGCTTTTGGGTGCAGGGCAAGATAACTCCTGGAAGTCCGGGCGAGGACGTCGCGTTCACGGTCCCCAAGGGCGCGACGACATCGCAAATTGCAACTGCGTTGGCGGAAAAGAAGGTGGTTTCGAGTGCTTCGGTATTCGAGTGGTACGTGAAATGGAAAGGCGGAGATCCATTCCAGGCCGGTGACTACGAAGGTTTACGTGTCAACAGTTCCATGGGTGATGTTGTCGACATTCTGAAGGCGGGTCCAGCGCCGCCGAAGACCGTTGTTTTTCTCGTTCGTGAAGGTCTGTGGGTTTCGGAATTTAAGAAACTCGCCCTCGAGAAGTTTCCAACGATGGACCCAGCCGCGCTCGATGCAGCGTTAGCGAATACACATCCTTCACTTCAGCCGACGGGTTCGGCGAATCTCGAAGGATTTCTGTATCCAGCTACCTATGAAATAGCGCAACAAGATGTTGGTAATGCACAAAAGCTGGTTGATCAGATGGTGGTTTCGTTTGATCGCGTGTCTCAGAGCGAAGGGCTGCCGAACGCGACGACGAAGCTCAGGGGGGTAGCGGGCACCAAAGCGATCTCGCCGTATGAAGCGTTGATTGTTGCGTCGCTCGTGGAATCTGAAGCAAAGATCGATGCTGACCGCGCCAAGATCGCGCGTGTGATTTATAACCGACTTGCACGGGGTGAGAGCTTGGGTATTGATGCGTCAGTGCTCTATGCGATTCAGAAGCGCAAGGCGACGCTTACTGAATCCGACCTCAAGACTGATTCGCCCTACAACACGCGCTTGAAAAGGGGCCTACCGCCAGCCCCGATCAATTCGCCGGGACAGAAATCAATAAACGCTGCGCTGAATCCTGCTCCAGGTGATTGGCTGTTCTACGTGCTCACCAATAAAGACGGCCTGCATTACTTCACAAATAACCTGGCCGATTTCAACAAAGCGGTCGCCGACGCCAAAGCCCGAGGCGTTTTCTGATGAGCCCCACTGGGCAGACTCGAATTGCGGCAGTGATTGGGGACCCAGTCCGCCATTCGCTTTCTCCGACGTTGATGAATGCAGCGTTCGAAGCAACGGGGATCGACTGGTCCTATGTGGCGTTAGAGGTCGCAGCGATGCAACTTCCCGATGCGTTGGCTGGCGTGCGCGCGCTCGGAATCGCCGGACTTTCAATCACCATGCCCCATAAGGAAAGTGCGGCTGCTTGTTGTGATCGCCTTTCTCCTGCCGCCGAGCGATTAGGGGCGGTGAACTGCATCGTCAATGACGGGGGAGTTCTGACCGGGCATAACACCGACGGCGACGGCTTCGTCCGATCACTGCGTCACGGATTCGCATTTGAACCGGCGAATAAACGCTGTGTGGTTTTCGGCGCAGGTGGAGCAGCCCGATCAATCGTGCTTGCGCTTGCTGATGCAGCGGCTTCAGAAATTGTTGTGGTGAATCGAACGCTTGGTCGTGCCGAGCGAACTGCTGCTCTCGCCGGCGACCGGGGTGAAGTTGTAGCCCTCGAGGGTGCACACTCTGACCTTGTCGATGCCGACCTCATTGTGAATGCAACCTCGATAGGCATGGGTGAACCCACCGCAAACGATGTTCCGTTCGACGCGTCAGTGCTACACGAAGGCCAAGTGCTTGTTGACATTGTCTACAAACCTCTTGAAACCCCGCTGTTGGCGATTGCTCGCCAACGCAGTGCTTCTGTGGCGAATGGAGTCGCGATGTTGGCTCATCAAGCAGCAGTGCAGTTTGAATTGTGGACCGGAATCGATGCCCCCATCGATGTGATGCTGGCCTCCGTGGCCGATCAACTCGGCTGAGCTTCGACGATGAACACGATCCGCCTTCTCGTGTGCATCGTGTTGGCGGTTCCGTGTGGTGCGTTGGTTTCCAACATCGCCGAAAAGTTCGTCACTGAACGTCCGTTATTTCAGCCTTCGGTGAGCCCTCGCGTTTCAGCGCGCACGCTTGCCATCGGAATCGTAACGATGGTGGTTTTTCTACTTTTGAGTTGGAGATTCACCGACGCGTCGTGGGCTGAACTCTTGGCCTACCTCGCTGGTTTCGCCGCCGTGTTGTTGGCCAGTGTTATCGATCTCACTGAATATCGCCTTCCCGATGTTGTCGTCCTGCCCTCACTAGCGACTGGTGTGGTGCTCATCGCGAGTATTTCAATCGTTAACAACTCCGCAGATCGAATGCGGTATGCGTATGTTGCTGCGCTTCTGGCGTTTGGTGTCCTCCTTATCGTTCACTTGGTCTCACCCAATGGAATGGGTTTTGGAGACGTGAAGTTCGTCGCTCTACTCGGTCTGATGGTGGGATGGCAGGCGCATTCATTCGGTGATGCGGTGATCATTGTCCTCTGGCTTTTCCTCATCGGGTTTGCCTTCGGTACGGTCGGCGGAGTCGCCCTTATGGTTCTTCGGGGTCGCAGTCAGGCCTTTCCGTTCGGTCCGTTCTTGGCGATTGGGGCCCTCTTCACGGTCCTTTTGAGCCGCGCGCTTGTGGGCTGAGTCAGGCCAGTAGCGAAACTGTCTCCGAAAGGGGTGGAACAGGCCGGTAGATTGGTCCGGTGCTGCGTTATCTGACCGCCGGTGAATCCCATGGCAAGGCCCTCGTCGTCATCCTCGAAGGTCTTCCTGCTGGTTTACCCATCACCGTCGACCAAATCGGAAACGAGTTGGCCCGTCGCCGGCTTGGCTTTGGTCGTGGACCGCGCATGAAGTTCGAAGCTGACGAAGTCACCATCCTCGCTGGTGTCCGTCATGGGCTGACCCTCGGTTCTCCAGTTGCGATCGAAATTGGCAACAGCGAATGGGAAAAGAAATGGACCGAGGAGATGTCTCCTCATCCTGGCCAGACCTCTCAGAAACTGACGACACCCCGTCCGGGCCATGCTGACCTCACTGGTATGCAGAAATACGGCTTCGACGATGCTCGCAATGTGCTCGAGCGAGCATCGGCTCGCGAAACAGCGGCGCGTGTCGCTGCTGGTGCCGTGGCGAAAGCATTGCTCTCGCATCTCGGAACCGAGGTGGGTTCGCATGTAATCGCGCTGGGTCCAATTCGTGCATCGGTTTCCGCGCGGCCGGAGCCCGGCGGTTTCGCTCCAGTCGACGATTCTGAAGTCCGTTGTCTCGATGCTTCTGCCGAAGCAGAGATGATCGCCTCTATCAAGGCCGCGCAGAAGGCTGGCGATTCTCTCGGCGGTGTGGTCGAAGTCGTTGCCCACGGTGTTCCGATTGGGCTTGGTAGTCATGTGCACTGGGATCGTCGCCTCGACGGATTGTTGGCACAAGGTCTGCTCTCGATTCAGGCTGTCAAAGGTGTCGAGATCGGCGACGGATTCGATGTCGCTGCTCGCCCAGGGTCTGAAGCGCACGACCCCATCGTGTGGGACGAAGTCGCGTCGACGTACCGACGCACAAGTGCAAATGCCGGAGGCATCGAAGGCGGGATGTCAACCGGAGAAGTTCTCATTGCTCATGTGGCGATGAAACCGCTCGCAACTCTCAATCGCCCCGTCCTCGCCACTGTCGATACAGCAACAAAAGAAGCCGGTGTTTCATTTCGCGAACGCACCGATGTCACCGCCGTTCCGGCCATGGGCGTGGTTGCTGAAGCCATGGCGGCTCTGGTCATTGCTAGCGAAGCACTTCGTAAATTTGGCGGCGACTCGTTAGATGAATTCGTTCGTAATCACGACACATTTATCGCTCAGGTACGCGAACAAACCTCGCGCATCGATACCTCTGGCGCGCTCGACCCCGATGCGAAGCCGCTCAATTGGGACGCCGGTCAGGCGTTCGCCGACGGCGCCGATGCGCCCAAGGCGTGAACAGCACCTCATCCAGTTCGGCGCACATTGTGCTGATCGGGATGATGGGGGTAGGTAAGTCAACGGTGGGGCGTCGGGTTGCCAAGGAACTGTCGCGCCCATTCGTTGATTCTGACGATGAAGTTGTGGCCCAGACGGGGCGCGCAGTCACCGAGATCTTCGCCACCGACGGCGAGCCGGCGTTTCGGGCGATCGAGGCCGGGGTTATGGCCGATCTCCTTAGGTCACCAATTCCCTCAGTAATCGCCGCCGCCGGTGGTTCAGTGCTGAGTGAAGCGACCAGATCTGCGCTTCGTGAATCGGGCACGGTTGTCTGGATGCGTGCGCCCGTCGACGTTCTCGTGGGTCGCACCTCTCGAGGCACGCACCGTCCCGCACTTGCCAACGACCCCCGGGCAACATTGACTCAAATGGAATCTGATCGTGCGTCCCTCTATAGCGAAGTGGCCGATCTCACGGTCGACTGCACTGCTCCAATTTCTGATGTGGTCAGCTCCATCGTTCGCTCGGTGAACGAGGTTGATGCTCAATGATCGTGGTCCCTGTTCAGCTCGCAGATCGCTCCTACGAGGTTCTTGTTGGCGACGGCGTTCGGTCAGAACTCTCTCGTCTGATTCCGCAGCGAGCGAAACGCGTGGCGATAGTTACCCAAGAAGGTCTTGGAATTGATGTCGACCCAGGACGCGAACACAAGGTGTTCACGATGGGCGATGGCGAGCAGTCCAAGTCAATGTCCACCGTCGAGTCATTGTGTCGACAATTCGCGCAATGGGGCCTCACTCGTGCCGACTGCGTTGTCGCTGTCGGCGGGGGAATTGTGACCGATACCGCCGGGTATGCGGCAGCCTCCTATCACCGCGGCGTGCCTGTTGTGCATGTCTCCACCACGTTGGTTGGGCAGGTCGACGCGGCCATTGGCGGTAAGACCGGTGTGAATATCCCTGAGGGAAAGAATCTGGTCGGCGCTTATTGGCAGCCTTCTGGTGTTGTGTGTGATACCGGTCTTCTCACAACATTGTCGCCGCGCGAATACCGCTGCGGTCTCGGTGAAATCGCCAAGTACCACTTTCTCGGCGGCGAAGGCATCGATTCGTTGCCGATCGATGAACAGGTGGCCGCTTGCGTTGCAATTAAAGCAGCAGTTGTTGCCAGCGATGAACGCGAAGGCGGTGCTCGCTCCACGCTGAATTACGGACACACGTTGGCTCACGCCATCGAAATTGCCGGCGACCACGATCTTCGCCACGGCGAAGCAGTAGCGATCGGGCTGATCTTTGCTGCAGAACTCGCACATCGTTTAGGCCGCATCAATGCAGAGCGTGTTGCTGAACACCGCCGTGTCGTGGGTGCCTACGAGTTGCCACTGACGCTTCCTTCCGGTCTGCAAAACGCCGAACTCATCGCTCTCATGGGCCGTGACAAAAAGGCACTCGATGGAATTACGTTCGTTCTCGACGGGCCCAATGGGGTTGAATCTGTCACCGGAGTCGAGATCTCATTTATCGAAGACTCAATCGATGCCATTCGTGCCGAAGGAGACTGCTGATGTCGAACGCTCCCATTGTTCTCTTGCTTTCAGGAGTGAACCTCAATCTTCTCGGCGATCGTGAGCCTGAGATCTATGGCACAGCGACGCTTGCCGATCACGTGGCTACAGCAACTGCTGCAGCGGAAGGTCACGGGCTCGTCATTGAACATTTGCAGTCGAATGCTGAGTCAGAACTTGTCGATGCCATTCATGGGGCGCGTCGTCGATGCGCGGCCATCATCTTCAATCCTGGGGCATTTACGCATTACGCCTGGTCGTTGCACGATGCGCTCGCTGCTTTCGATGGTCCAATTATCGAGTTGCACCTTTCGAACCCAGCGGCTCGCGAGGAATGGCGAAAGACATCAGTTGTTGCTCCAGTGGCTACCGGGACCATTGCCGGATTCGGTGGCGACGGATACCGCCTCGCCGTCGATGCAGTGGCAACAGTATTGAAGTGAACGCCATGACTGCCGTGTCTACAGCGGTTTCGATTGCTGATCGCTTTGCTGAACTGCCTCCGTTAGTTGTGGCCGATCGCATCGATCGGTTGCGTGCAGCCATGGTCAACGACGAACTCGACGCGTTACTGGTCACTGCCCGAAGCAACATTCGCTATCTGACGGGGTTTACCGGTAGCGCCGGCATTGTGGTCGTCACTCTCGAAGACATGGTTCTCGTGACCGACGGCCGCTATACCGAACAGGCTGCCGATCAGCTTTCGGCCTCGAGTTCGCCATCACGTGTCGAGATCACCTCCATCGCACAACGCGAAGTCGTTGCTTCGATTGCGGGTTCGGCATCGCGAATTGGCCTCGAAGCCGACCACATCACATGGTCGGCTCAGCGTCGCTATGCCGACGACTGGTTCAGCGCTCAACAGATCGTGGCCACAACCGGGCTCATAGAAACACTTCGTCGTTCCAAAGACACCGCCGAACTCGCGCGCATGGAACTTGCTGCTGCTATCGCCGACGCCGCACTTGCTGAGCGTCGATCCTCGCTACTCGATGGCCTCACCGAATCGGAGTTCGCTCTTGCTCTTGATTCGGCCATGCGCCAACTCGGAGCCTCGGGCACAAGTTTTGAAACCATCGTTGCGTCTGGTCCGAATGGGGCCAAGCCCCATGCGCGGCCTACCGATCGTCGTATCCAAGACGGCGACCTTGTCGTGATCGACTTTGGGTGCGTTGTCGATGGCTATTGCTCTGACATGACCAGAACTGTCGCAATTGGCGAGGTCGATCCCACCTGTCTGCGGATGCTTGAGGTTGTTACGGCTTCGAACCAAGCAGGTGTCGCAGCAGTAGGACCAGGCGTGCCGGCATCGGAGATTGATGCGGCTGCTCGTTCGGTCATCGCCGAAGCCGGTTGGCTTGATTCCTTCACCCATGGCACCGGCCACGGGGTTGGTCTGGACATCCATGAGGCTCCGAGAGTGGCTGCGACCAGCGCTGATACGCTTTCGCCCGGCGAAGTCGTCACCGTCGAACCGGGTGTTTACCTCCCGGCGTACGGCGGGGTCCGAATGGAAGACAGCGTCGTCGTCACCCCCGATGGGTGTCGAACCCTCACTCACACAACGAAGTCACCGAAGCCCTGACCTGCGTCACGGTTTCGGACCAGGAAGGCCCCGATGCCCACGATCACCACGAACGACATCAAGAACGGCATGGCCCTCGATATCGAAGGCGTCCTGTTCGAAATCGTTGAGTTCCAGCATGTGAAGCCGGGCAAGGGTGGCGCTTTCGTTCGCACAACCCTCAAGAACGCTCGCAATGGCGCCGTCGTCGAGCGCACCTTCCGTGCCGGTGAAAAAGTTGAGCGAGCCATGATCGACAAGCGAGAGATGCAATTTCTCTACCGCTCAGGCGATGACTATGTCTTCATGGACAACACGACCTTTGATCAACTCAATGTCGGCCCATCCTCACTTGGCGATGCCTCTAACTATCTCGTGGAAAATGGTGAGGCTGTTCTCAAGATGTACGGCGACGAGATCGTGGGCATCGAATTGCCAGCTGCGGTCGAATTGAACATTGCTGAAACCGAGCCCGGCATCCAGGGCGATCGTGTTTCAGGTGCTCGTAAACCCGCCACCCTTGAAACCGGGCTTGTCATCCAAGTTCCTCTTTTTGTTGACCCAAATGATCGCGTCAAGGTTGACACCCGCACCGGCGAATATCTGACCCGGGCGTGAGCGAAGACTTCGGTAACGCAACCAATCGACACGACGCTCGCGAGCGCGCTTTCCACCTCCTCTACGAAACCGAGATGAAGGGCAACGCGATTGCCGACGTCTTGGCCGCGTTGCCCGTTGGTCCCGATGAATTCGCTACCGAACTTGTCGTCGGAGTCGGAGCGAATCAGGCAGAACTCGATGCGATCATCGCGACCCACGCCCGCAACTGGGATGTCGATCGCATGCCGGCACTCGATCGAGCGATCCTGCGTTTGGCCACCTACGAACTCATCCACCGGCCCGATGTTCCGACCGCAGTGGTGATCTCCGAAGCGGTGGAATTGGCCAAGTCCTACAGCACCGACGACAGCAGTCGCTATGTAAATGGCGTGCTCTCAGCGGTAGCAGGCGCGGTTCGCTAAGACGCGATACACTCTCTTTCTGACCGTGAAGCGGGTCCCGTGAGGCCCGGACGGACAGGAAGGACCACGAACGTGGCTGAACGCGAACGACGCCTTACGCCCCCACATGGGGGCGTTTTTGTTGCCCGCACCCGGGTCATGACTGCAGATGACATGAAGCGGGCCACCAAACGCATGGCCCACGAAATCATCGAGCGAAACCAGGGTCTCGATAACCTCGTTGTCATCGGTTTGCAGACCGGGGGTGTACCGCTTGCCTCCCGACTCTGCGATGCCCTTGAACTGATCGACGGCACGGAAGTCCCAGTCGGTTGTCTCGATGTTGCGTTCTACCGAGACGACATTGGGCTTCGGCCGGTGTTGCCCGAGACCGTCACCGACATTCCCTGCGACCTCGACGGCCGCACGGTGATCCTGGTCGACGACGTCCTGTTCACCGGACGCACAATCCGAGCTGCGCTCGATGCTCTGTCTGACTACGGAAGAGCACGAGCCGTGCAACTGGCAGTGATGGTCGATAGGGGCCATCGAGAACTGCCGATCAGGCCCGACTATGTCGGCAAGAACCTTCCGACGCGACGTGACGAAGCCGTCGATGTCACCGCCGACGGCGTCGATCTCGGGGAGATGGTCAAGTGAATCGACCAGTCACCAACCCACGCCACGGTCGCTTGCGCAGTTTGTTAACAATTTCCGATCTTGGTCCCGATATTGCAACGGGAATCTCCGAGGTCATGACCCTCACCGATTCATTCGTCGAGGTAAGTGAACGAACGATCCCGAAAGTCCCGGCGCTGCGTGGCCGCACGGTGGTCTCGCTCTTCTTTGAAGATTCCACACGTACCCGACTCAGCTTTGAAACTGCAGCAAAGCGACTTTCGGCCGACACCATGAATTTCAGCGTGAGCACATCCTCTGTCAAGAAAGGGGAGTCATTGCGTGACACCATCGAAACCATCGAGGCCATGGGTGTCGATGCGATCGTGGTTCGCCACGCTTCGGCGGGCGTTCCCCGGCAAATCGCACAATGGGCGACAAGTGCGGTAATTAACGCCGGCGACGGATGGCACGAACATCCCACGCAAGCGCTGCTCGATTGCTACACAATTCGCCAGCGGTTCGGCGAAATCACCGGTAAGCGGATCGCCATCGTTGGCGACATTCGTCATTCACGAGTCGCTCGTAGCAACATCGCTGCCTTTACTGCCCTTGGCGCCGAGGTCACCTTGGTTGCACCGCCAACCCTGCTGCCGCCGAGCCTCGAAGGCTGGCCAGCCAAGGTGAGCACCAATATCGACGCCGTACTACCAACGGTCGATGTTTGCTACATGCTCCGCATGCAGCGCGAACGCATGACCGAGGCACTCATTCCGACTATCCGCGAATACAGCACTCGCTACGGACTGAACGAACGGCGTGCGGAACTGCTCCCTGACCACGCCCTGATCATGCATCCCGGTCCTATGAATCGAGGGGTCGAAATCGACGCTGCGGTTGCCGATCTTCCCAACACCGTCATCGTCGACCAGGTCCGCAACGGAGTCGCGGTGCGCATGGCGGTTCTGTTCCTTCTCCTCGGAAGCGGAACCACATGGGGAGGCGAAGCCGATGTCTAAGAACTCAAACAACAACGCGAAGAACCGAAAGGCAATTGTGTCCGAGTCAGCAGGATGGATTCTCACTGGTGGGCGGGTCGTCGATCGGACCGGCGAACGAATTGCAGACGTCGCAATCGCTCCCGACGGAACGATTGCTGCAGTCGGTGTCGATCTTGATCTCAAGGCACTGGGTCTTACGAAGGCACCTGTACTCGATGTCACTGGGTGTGTCGTTTCCCCCGGATTCGTTGACATCCATACGCACTTGCGTGAACCGGGCCGAGAAGAAGCAGAAACGATCGAAAGCGGAAGTCGAGCTGCCGCGCTTGGTGGCTACACCGCAGTGGTGGCGATGCCGAATACCGAACCGACCATTGATTCGGTTGCTGTCGTTCGCCAAGTGCTCGATGCAGGACTCGCTGCAGGCTTATGCGACGTGCGATCCTCAGGCTCGATCACTCTCGGTCGCGAAGGCGATGCCCTTTCACCCATGGCCGAACTGGCTGCGGCGGGCGTTCGCATCTTCACTGATGATGGGTGTGGCGTGCAGGACGACCGACTTATGCGTCGCGCGCTCGAATACGCGTCTGGTTTGCCAGAGTCGGTGGTGTTGGCCCAGCACTGCGAAGTGGAAGCGCTGAGCCATGGCGGACACATGCATGAAGGCGAATGGTCGAGCCGCCTCGGCATTCCCGGCATGCCGGCCGAAGCCGAGGAACTCATGGTGTTTCGCGACATCGCCCTCTCACGTCTCACGGGGATGGTTGTGCACTTCCAACATCTCTCAACCGCAGGGGCTGTTGCGCTCGTGCGCGACGCGAAAGCCAGCGGCCTCAATGTCACGGCCGAAGCGACACCGCATCACTTCACCCTCACTCATGCCGAAGTCGCTTCCTACGATCCGGTCTTCAAAGTCAACCCACCGCTGCGAACCGCTGAAGATGTTGCGGCGGTAAAGGCAGGCTTGGCCGACGGCACCATCGATGCGATTGCCACCGATCACGCTCCTCACACCGACGATGTCAAAGAGGCGCCGTTCGATCATGCACCATGCGGAATGCTCGGGCTCGAAACCGCGCTTGCTCTCGGTATCACCGAACTGGTCGAACCCGGGGTGCTCTCCATGACTGAGTTCATCGCCAAGATGTCATGGAACCCGGCAGCGATCGCCCGCATCGACGGCATTCACGGTCGCAATATCCAAGCCGATGAACCAGCGCACCTCGTGGTGTTCGATCCAGCCCTCGAGTGGGCCGTCGACCCATCAGCACTCGCAAGTAAATCCAATAACACGCCATATGCAGGGCGCGTCGTGCGCGGAAAGGTACGACACACGTTCCTATGTGGCGTCCCAACCGTTCTCGATGGAGAGGCACAACGATGAACAGTATCGAAGAAGCACTGCTGGTTCTCGCCGACGGCACCGTGTTCGAAGGTGAATCAATTGGGGCTCAACGTGCTGATGGCATCACCTCTGGCGAAGTTGTGTTCAATACCGCTCTTACCGGATATCAGGAGATCATCACCGATCCTTCCTATGCCGGGCAGCTCATCACATTCACCTATCCGCATATTGGGAATTACGGCGTCACGGCATTCGATGACGAATCACGCCGGCCCTTTACCCGGGGCATCATCATTCGCGACATGGCTCGGCGTCGGAGCAACTGGCGTTCCGAAGGTGATCTGCAATCGTTCCTTCAGAACGCTGGAGTTCCTGGCATTGCGGGTATCGACACTCGACGGCTCACTCGTCATATCCGCGACCTCGGTGCCATGCCTGGCGCATTCGGCTCGGCATCTGAATCAGCATTGCTCGCTGCGGCAAAAGCCGAACACGGAACGAGTGGCGTCGATCTTGTTGGTTTGGTGACCTGCGATGCTTCTTATGAGTACGCGTTCACCGGGCCAAGTGGCCGCAGGCCCAAACGTGTCGTGGCCTACGACTTCGGAATAAAGACCACGATCCTGCGTCATCTTTCGGGTATCGCAACTGTCGAAGTCGTGCCCGCAGGAACTCCAGCCTCAGAGGTCTTAGCGCGCAATCCTGACGGTGTGTTTCTTTCAAATGGTCCTGGCGATCCTGCCGCAGTGGCCGGAGCTCCGCAGATCAT
>CAMAYJ010000029.1 GCA_945862505.1 Bifidobacterium breve
ACGCGGCTGCGTCCCGGGGGAAGCTTCTCGAGACGGAAACCCTCTCCATGGTGGAAGAGAATTGGTGGCGTCGAGCGATCGACGTCGAGGACGAATCCTGGTCTAGGCACGATTTCGTTCCTTTTCATTGCGAAGGTCAAAAGCGATACGAACTGCACCGCGGCCGCCGGCGTTGGCAGCGTGGGTGATGGCGTCTTCGAAGCGGTCAAGGGAATACGTGGCACTTACGAGTCGACCAAGGTCATTGGCCGCAACAAGTTCAAAGGCAAGATCAAACGTGCGGCGACGTTCGCCGTTGGGAAGTGTTTCGGTTCCGTAGGCGTAGGCCCCGCTCATGGTGATTTCTCGTTGCCACAAACCAGTGAGATCAACATGCACATGCCCAGGCATTCCCACCATGGTGACGCGGCCCTTCGGGCGAACAACGGTGAGTGCTTCGGCGATACTGCTTTCGCTGCCGACACAGTCGATGACGTGATCGGCACCGCCAGTGAGACGAACAATGTCACCATCGCCGATGGCGAGTGAGCCGGTGATGCGACGAATGGGTCGAGCAATGTGACCAGAGGAAATGACCTGGTCGGCACCGAATTCACGAGCGAGTTCCTGCTGATGCGGATGTTTGGCAACTGCGATGATCGTGCACTTACGACCGTAGCGACGCAGGGCCGCGATCGTGAGTAGTCCAAGGGCGCCAGAACCAAGCACAACGACGGTGTCGCCCTCGGAAACATCGGCAGCGAGTGCCCCGTGTACGGCGCACGCGGTTGGTTCCACCATGACGGCGGCTTCGTCGGTCCAGTCGGCGGGAACTGCATGCAACTGGCTGACGTGGGCGATCATGCTGGTTGACCAGCCACCGCCGGTATCGCAGCAGAAGCCACTTTGAAGACCGGGGCTGATGTTGCCAAAGGTGATGCGTTCACAATTGCCAAGATCGCCGCGTGCGCACGCAACACAAACCGGGTCGATGCCGCGTGTGACACAACCAAGAACGGGTTCGACAACAACGCGTCCAGCAGGAATTCCTTCAAATGGTTCGGGGAGATCGGCAACGATTTCGTGGCCCGGAATGAACGGGAACGAAACGATTGGTTCGAAATAGCGCGAGCTGTTTCCATCGATAGTTGCGAGATCAGAGCCGCAAATACCGGTGAGGCGCGGAAGGATCTCGACCCAACCGGGGCCGGGCAGTCGCGGAGTGTCGACGTTGCGGAGTCGAAGCGGCCCAACTTTGGCGCCGCCGCCGGAACTCAGGCGACCAGCGATGTTGGCTGCGGCAAACCGCGGAATGTTTCGCTCGAAGCGCAGGGCTTTCATGCCGTGCCTCCCGGAACGAGTGGATTGGCGAGGCCACCGTGGGCTCCGCGACGTGGACCGATGGGAATAAGGCGACGCGGCGAACCAGGAGCCTTCGAGAAGTTCTCGACCAACCAACCGCGTTTGCGGGCGAGGGTGGCGAGGCGGGTTTCCGGATTCACGGCGACAGGAAAGCCAACTGCTTCGAGCATCGGAAGGTCAGAACTTGAATCGGCATAGGCAACGGTTTCGCTCAGGCTGAGTCCGTGAGACTCGGCGTAGTCGCGCAAGACCTGCGCGCGAGTTTCGCCAGTGGGCGGAACATTGCGGAGTTCTCCGTCGTACCGACCATTCGTCACGTTCATCTCTGCGGCGATGATGTCGTCGAAGAGCGGGGCGAGTGGTTTCACCACGAAATCGAGTGCGCCAGTAATGAGCACGGTGCGATGACCGGCCGCTTTGTGTTCGCGGACTCGACGGATGGCTTCGGGGAATGACTTTGACAAAATCAGTCGGCTGAACATCTCGGCTGAGTCTTCGTCGATCTGCTGCAACGGCGCTCCGTCATAACGCCGATAAAAGAAACGGAGAAAGTCGGTGCGGTCTTTGCGGTCAAGCGAAAGCAGCGTGGGCCCTTCAGCGATCATCTTCGCGATGAAGCGCAGACGCTGATCTTTCGGCATACGTCGTGTAGCGAGATACGCATAACTGGCAACGACATTCGATGCAATGAGCGTGTTCTCAAGATCGAAGGCCGCAAGTTGACGCTCGGGAGCAAGGATCTGCCCGCGAAGTCGGTCGGTACGTGTCGGGCCAGTCTTTCCGCCGGGAGTTGTGCGAACGCGAGCGGCCTTAACGACTGACGGCAGATGGATTTCGTTGACGAACGAATCCCACTCGATGACTCGGGGATCGAAGCAGAAGTCGCGCTGGTCGTCAGCGGTTTGGTTGTCCCACAACGCAAGGAGTCGATCGAGTCCGTAAATGGCTTCGCATTCGGCGTATGCGCCATAGATCTCGACATACCCGAGTGCACGTTCGGCTTCTTCGCGCTTCTCTTCGACAGATGCGCCCCACTCGGCTTGTTTGCCGCGCAAGGGAAGTGCGTTCAGAACACTTTCGGCGCGGGTCAAGGTCTTCGTGGCCCGCTCGAGTTGGGTCTTAACCCGACCACGACCGGGGAACGTCCAGGTCGGAACAATGATCGGTTGACCCTTGGGGTCATAAAGCGGCCGCTGCTGAAACCATTCGCTCACCAGGTTCACGAGGCGGCGGTAATGCAGTGGGTTCTGAGAACCCGAAGCAACCTGGATGACTTCTGGCTCGGCTTGAGGGCCCTTTGCCGCAACCGCAATGATCGCGGCGGAAACGAGATCGACGGGAATCACGTCGACAACGCCTTCGGGAACTCCAGGGAATTCCTTCAGAAGTCCGCGCGCATAACTAATGATGATCGGCTCGGCCATGCGGAAGCCGCGGATCCAACCCGGAACTGGTTCTTGCAGTGCAGATTCGATGATCGACGGACGAACGATGCTGACGGGAACATTGCCGCGAGTTTCCACGAGCGCTCGTTCGCCGAGTGCCTTTGTGTAGGCATACGCGTCGGGCCAACCCAACGATGCGGCGCGGGCGCGCCCAGCTTCGACCATGCGGTCTGCCACCCAACGATCGCGCAGTTGCTCGGTCTTTTCGGCAAGAAGGGGAGTGCCCGCAGCGCCAAGTTCACGGCGTGCTTGTTTGCGGAATTCCACGAGCTTCTCGGGCGTACGGCTGATGGCTTCGGCATCGCGACGAGCGCGACGAGCGCCTTCAACTTCAGCGCGCCAATCGACATCGATGAAGAAATGACTCTGGTCAACGAGCTGTTCGGGAGCAGCACCGCGATGATTGCCAGCGACATAACACGTGGACACCGAAACAAGATGCGGCGTGACGCCGAGTTCGTTGCATACGGCAGCGATTCGAGTTGGGCCAAGAAGGTTGACTTCAACGGCTGAATCAAGAGGAGAGTCGAAGCTCACCGATGCGGCGGAATGGATGATGGTGTCGCAACTGGCGAATATTGCACGACCAGCATCATCGAGACCAAGCCCATCGCGGCTCACGTCGCCAGCGACGGAAGTGATGCGACGAGCGGTCATCTCGGCGAACCCGTCTTTGCCGAGTTCGGCGCGCAAACGATCGAAGGCGTCGTTTTTCAGAATCTCGCGAGCCACGCGTTGTTCAACGGTGGAACGTCGACCTGGACGCACGAGCAGCACGATCTCGCAATCGGGCACCGATCGGAGCAGGCGCTCGAGCAGGTTGGTGCCGAGGAAACCGGTGGTGCCGGTGATGAAGAGCCGTTTGCCGGCGAGTGCTTCACGAATCACGAGGAATGTTTACCACTTGGTAAGTGAATCGTCTACACTTCTTCCATGGCCGCAGTCGTCACCAGTCCCCTCAAGGGATCCCGAGCTGATCGAACCCGCGCCACCGAGGCTCGAATCCTGTCGGTGGCCCTCGATTCCTTCGGGACCAAGGGCTTCGATTCGGTCTCTCTTGATGATTTGGCCGCAGATCTTGGGATCACCAAACAAGCGATCCTCTATCACTGGTCCTCGAAACGGGCTCTGCTCGATGCGGTGATCGACCGGGCCGCTCTTGAACTCATCATCGAGTTCGATGGTGCGTTATCGGAAGAAGGCTCGGGTTGGAGTCGCGTCGAGTCGATTGTGCGCCGCATTTTCCGCGTGGCCATGCGCCGTCCCGAACTCCTTGGGTTCATCCGCGAGATCAGCCGTATCGGTGGCGATGCATCGCTGCGAGTGACTGCGGATCTTGAACCGTTTGTCTCTCGCGCGACTAACTACTTCGAACGCGAAATGGACGAGGGTCGTATCCGACGTTGTGACCCGGGCCTTTTGCTTGTATCGGCGTATTCAACGGTTCTTGGCGCGGCAACTGAAGTTGAAGTGTTGCGCGCCGTCGGCATTGAACCCACGTTGCGAAGCACGGTTGTGCGTCGTCGTGAGTTGTTGTCGTTTCTGCACGCCGCAATGGTTGCCCCGTAGGCGCTGAACGCTTAGGCGCCGCGGTAACGAGAAACAGTGGCATGGCGTTCAATTGCCAAGCTCACGAGTTCATCGATCAAAGCCCGATAGGGAAGGCCACTTGCCTGCCACATTTGCGGGTACATGGAAATCGGCGTGAAACCTGGAATCGTGTTGAGTTCATTGAGTAGCCAGCCACGGCCGGGGCTCTCAAAGAAGAAGTCAACCCGTGAAAGGCCTTCGGCTCGATAGGCCCGAAACACACGACATGCGAGTTCGCGAACCTCTGTTGCTTCGTCTTGAGTAAGCGCAGCGGGGATATGAAGTTCCGCTGTTCCTGTTTCGTATTTGTCTTCGAAGTCGTAGAAGTCGGCGCCGGGAACAATTTCGCCGGGAACCGACGCGCGTGGCGAGGTTGTGTGTCCAAGCACGGCGACTTCAATTTCGCGACCGACAACACCTTCTTCGAAAATGAGCCACTCGTCGTAGCGGAGAGCGTCGTCAATAGCGGCGAGTAGTTCTGATCGCGCCCCAACTTTTGAAATGCCGATTGAGGAACCCATGTTGGCGGGCTTGACGAACATCGGGAACCCGATCTCGTCGCTGAGTGCATCAAGTACGGCTTCAGAGCCGGCGCCAGTGAGCTCATCGGCATGGAGCCCGCGCCACATTGCTTGTGCAATGCCGGCAGCATCGGCCAGGTGCTTCGCCATCACCTTGTCCATCGCTACCGATGAACCAAGTACGGCCGAGCCGACAAACGGAACACCAGCAAGTTCAAGAAGACCTTGGAGTGTTCCGTCTTCACCCATAGGGCCATGGAGAAGCGGAAAGACGACCGAACCGGCGGAAAGCACCGAAAAAGGGTTCACCGTTTCGCCGACAATCTCGAGGGCGTCGCCGAATGACGAAACATCGGTCGAGCACCGCACCCAGACGCCTTCGCGAGTGATGCCGATGGCGGTGAGTTCGTAGCGATCGGGGTCGGCCGCAGCCAGAACATGGCGAGCTGTGACTCGAGAAATGTCGTGCTCGGCCGATTGCCCACCAAAGAGGACGACGAGACGAATGCGGGCCGGGCCGGACATGGATGGCACCGTAGCCCGCCGACTGATGGCCTGATGTCCGTCCCGTAGGGTGAAGGGGTGGAATTCCGGGCTGCTGACATCGCTGCCGCCGTCGGCGGAACCCTGTCTGGATCTGATGTTGTCGTCGATGGCGCGGGATTCGACTCCCGCCTGATTCGCCCCGGCCAACTCTTTGTTCCGGTTCGTGGTGAGCGCGATGGTCACGACTACATCGATGCTGCGTGTCAAGGTGGGGCAATTGCCACCTTCAGCTCACGCGGAGCGATTGATGGATTGGCGACGATCGAAGTGGCCGATGTTGAGATCGCGTTCTCGGTTCTCGGCGCACATGCTCGCGATCGACTTCCCAATCGAGTCGCTGGAATTACAGGATCGGTAGGAAAGACATCGACGAAGGATCTTGCTGCGGCGATCTTGGCGCGTCGGTATGTCACCACCGCGAATGAGAAGAGTTTTAATAACGAACTCGGCGTGCCGCTCACGCTTGTGAACGCCGCGACCGATAGCGAAGTTGCAATTGTTGAGATGGGAGCGCGCGGCGATGGTCATATCTCAGAGCTCTGCGCAATCACGAGACCTACTGTGGCCATCGTTACGGCGATTGAAATCGCTCATTCAGAATTCATGGGCGGCCTCGATGACATTGCTCGGGCAAAGGGCGAACTGGTTGAGTCGCTTTCGGCCGATGGCGTTGCCATTCTGAACGCAGACAATCCTCGTGTTGCCGCAATGGCATTGCGAACTTCAGCACGAACGATCACCTTTGGGCTCAGTAAGGGCGACGTTCGAGCTTCAGACATCGTCATCGGCGATGATCTTCGTGCGCAGTTCCAACTTGAGTCGGAATGGGGAAATGCCGCTGTACGTCTTGGCGTACGGGGCGTTCACCACGTCGGAAATGCTTTGGCCGCCGCCTCATTGGCGCTTCTTTGGGATGTCCCAATGGCCGATGTTGTCGATGGGCTTGAACTCGCGGCACTTTCGCCCTGGCGCATGGAACTCCACGTTGCGCCATCGGGCGCACGAATCCTCAACGATGCCTACAACGCTGGCCCCGCCTCGATGGAAGCGGCACTTCGTTCTCTGGCCCAATTGCCGGCGTCCCGTCACTACGCAGTGCTTGGACCAATGGCTGAACTCGGAGATCAAAGCGCTGAAGCGCATGCTTATGTCGCCTCAGTTGCGAAGGAACTTGACGTTCACCTCATAGCGGTCGGCACTGATGGGTACAGGCCCACTGCGCAGCAAACAGTGTCGACGATCGAGGAAGCAGTTGCCGCTCTCGGATCGCTTGATGCAAACGACGCAGTCTTAGTGAAGGGCAGTCGCATCGCCGGGCTCGAGCGTGTTGCAACTGCACTTCTTGCTGGCTGACTAACGACTGAGTGTTTCGCGTAACCCTTTTCGTTCTTCAGGCGGTCGAAGATCAGCGAACCAGGCAAGGAAGAGCGCGAACGCGGCGCCGAAGTACACGACTGTGTTCACTGTAGAATGGCTCACGATCCAACCTGCGATAAGGCCAGCGACTGGAACGGTTCCACCAAAGCACATCATCCACACTGCACTGACACGTCCGCGAATGGAGTGGTCAAGGCGCGACTGGAAGATCGTTGACAGCGAAGTGACGACAACGAAATAGAAGAAGCCGAGAAGAAAGCCCACGGGGAACGCTAGCGCTGCAGTGTCAATGGTGATGTATGTCGCAAGAGATACGCCAAAGAGAACGAACGCCCAACGCAGCACGGTCTCGATTTTGTGGCCCGACAAGAACGTTCCCACCGAAAGCGCGCCGACAACTGCCCCAAGGCCGAATGTGGCATACAGCAATCCGTAAAGCGTCGACTTTGTTGACACGTGCCAATCGACCGAGGCCATTGCCGGGAAGAGCACGACGAACGGCATGCAAAACATCGAGAACATGAAAACCGTGAGAACCGCGCGGAAGACCACTGGGTCTTGGCGCACATAACGGAAGCCGCCGACAAGCCGATCAAGTTTGCTTTCGCCAACTTTGCGTTCAAACGTCGGGACCTTCACGTAGGTGACGCCGACCATGATGATCACGTACGTCGCCGCATTGAAGACGAACACCCACGATGCGCCGATCCACACATAGAGGACTGCACCAATTGCAGGGCCAACGACGCGGGAGACGTTCATGCTGACGGAGTTCAGCGAAATCGCGCCCGCGAGCTGCTCGCGTGGAACGAGTGAAGGTGTAACGGCAAGAAACACCGGGCCTTGAAGTGCAGCGCCCGTTCCGACTGCGAAGACTGCGAGAAGAAGCGCAACCTCAGAGAAGTCGGTGGTGCGCACAATCCATGCAATGGCGAGCGAGCCGATCATTTGTTCAAGCGATAACCAGAAGATCAACTTCTTGCGGTTGAACATGTCAGCGATGATTCCGCCGAAGGTCGCAAAGAGAAGTTGGGGTACGAGGTTGCAGAAGCCGACAAGGCTGACCAACCACGCGCTCTTCGTAACGGTGTAGACGAACGCCGCAAGAATGACGTTCTGCATCCAGGTTCCGATGGTGGAACCCAGACTGCTGAGCCACATCGTGCGGAAGTCGCGATTTCGAAGGACGGCCCGAACCGCGCTGATCTCTTGGGCATCGAGTGCTCGGTCGCCATCAACGAGAGCTTCCTCGGCTTCGCCGCGGAATTCCTCCTCAGATGTGAACTCGTGCTCCCCGGTCATCGGGATTGAGGGTACGGCGAAGAAGGGGGTGGTGACGAAACGGCAGTTGAACTCAGCGCTGTTGTATGACCGCCGTAGCAGTTGCCCTCACGAGTTCGTCGTCTGGGGCACCTGGGAGCGCACGGGCAAAGAGGTGCGGCACTCGTTTGGCAAGAGAAACCGTGACCGAGCCATCGGAGTTAATGGTTACGTCGGGCCCCGTTACGAGGTTGTCGAGGATTCCTTTTGTGGCGAGGGCATCGATGGCAACAAGCCACACCCTTGACGGATCAAGTTGGTAGCCGCGGCCAGCGCGGAGCGCAGCCTCGTCAAGTCCTGCGGTAGCGGCGTCGTTCGCAGCATCGGTCGCTGCTGCGAGGAGGTCTTTCTGTCCGGCGTGCACCGCGGTGAGGTCGACAGTGATCGCACCGAGCACAAACATGATCAGGACAGCAACTGGCATAAGCATGAGAACGGTTCCGCTCTCGCCCCGGAATCGGTGGTCTCTCGTTTTGCATGCCTGTTGTGGCCTGCGACTCAACACTGAGCGTCTCCTGGTAAGCCGCTTCGAAACGGATCAATGACTTCGCTTTGTGAGGCAACAGCATCGAACCCGTGACCGAAACCGCCGATGAGCGGGACCCTGATCGCGTGGACTGGGTGGTGAATAGTGACCGTGACGCGGCTGCAACGAGACCATCCGCGTGATCCGGTGTACGAAATCAAAATGGATGTCGCGCCTGCGCTGCGACCCTGCCCTTGGAACGCTTGTTGTGCTGCTGATTCAGCGCGCATCTGCGCGCTTTCTTCGTCGGGAGCCTCAACGAAAGCGCGAACGGCCTCCCGTGCGGCACTCGTTGTCGAAAGATCAGCATCGATCGCCGCCCAAGCATTCGCAATAACCAGCATTGCGATGACGAACGTGAGGAACCCAAAGGGGATGACTTCGATTCCTCCGACTTGCCCGCGGTCGCCACGAAAGCGTTGTGTGCTCATTGCATTTGCTCGACGCGTACGCGAACAGTTTGCTCGATCCGGGGAGCACCGCTTCCTTTCAAACTGTCCCAGAGGAAACCGGGCGGACGCGCTCGAACCGTTAACGCGACGGTGTCCCATGTGGTCGATGACCAGTCGAGTTCAATCCGATTTCCAAATGCTCCAAGTTGTGATCGAACCGTGGATTCCGCATGAACACGCGCTTCGTCTGGAATGGGTGAGACGTCATGGGGAGTTCGGGCTCCCGCTACAAGCCGCGCTCCTTCGTATGCGGCACTTGTTGTTGCCGATCGAGCGTAGAGAGCTATGAGCGTCTGTGTCGCGAAAAGCAACAGCGCGAGAAATACGAGGAGGCCTGAAATTGTCGAGATGAGGCCGGCACCTGTGTCGGAGCCGGCCTTCGATCCTCGACGTGACCTCATTCGGAGCCGATCTGCGTGATCTTGTCGTTCGTTGTGGCTTCCGTTGTCTTCCACATTTGCAGGAAACCAACCCACATCGCCGCGCCCAGAAAGGCCATAATCAAAACAGCGATCGCGGCAGAAATTACTCCCTCACCGCGGTCGCCCTTGCATGGCCGTCTCCGCGTAGCGGAGTTATCGGCGTCGATGGCAGCGTTTGGCTCGTGCTGGTTCTGGTTCATGACTGCTCCTTTGTATGGCGGAAATGTTCTGAAGAACGAGACCGCAATTAGTTAGGTGGAAGTGAAGAGACGAAGTGCTTCGGTAAACGGAACTGCGAGGAAAAGAAGTCCAGGAACCAGAGTCGCGACAGTGACGGGAATCCATACTTGCTGTCCACGCTTTTCGATTATTTCAACAAGGTCTCGGTGCACTTCTGCACGAACAGCTCGCGCTTCATGGGTAATGAGACTGCCGAGGTCGCCGGCATCGCGGTTGAGGGCGAGAATGCCGACGAGGCGTCCGACCGCGGGTACGTCCGCAGTAGTTGCCCATTCGCGAAGAGCGGTTTTCTCATCGAGGCCATGAGCGACTCTTGTGACGACTTTTTGGAGGTCTCGTGCGAGGACACCACCTGAGCGTCGTGAAAGACGTTGTAGCGCGGCGCCTAGTGAGAAGCCGGCGGAGAGCAACATCCCGAGTTGTTCGCTGACAACTGGTAATTCAAGGACAAGGGAGCGTTTCCATTCCTTGGACTGGCGTGAAAGCTGGGATTCAACGATGAGGAACGCAAGAACCGGGGCTCCTGCGACCAAGAGGACAAAGAGGGGAATGGGCGGGTACGTAGCGAATGCGACGAGTAACGCGCCGCTCAGAGCGGCGGTGGCCCAGCCAAGTTGTCGAAGGCGGAACGAGGTGGGATCAAACGGACTGTGAATTCGTTCGAGTCGCGTGGCGAGGTCTTCGGTGACGCCCGAGAACCTTGCTGCTGCAGCACCAGTGTCTCGAGCAAGGGGGCCGAGCACTCGGAGGATCGCGTGAGATTCGTCAACATCCGATCGCAGGGAGAGGCCGAAGAGATAAGGGCGGACTCTGTCGATGAGGGGACGTCGTCGAAACCACCGCAGTTCGCTGAAGAGCAGCGTGAGTCCGAGCCACGCGAGGAGAAGCACCAAGCTGAGTGGTTGTCTCATCGGGCGAAGACTCGATCCTCGGTGGGAAGGCGGAGCATTCGACCGGCCCATCGCCAGCACGCGGCCATCATGGCGAGCGCGCTTAGGACGGCGAGTTGACCAATTGTCGTGGTGTAGGCGCTTCGGCCGTTTCCAACAGCAAGACCTGCAGCTGCCATGCCGAGTGGCACGAGCAACACGAATCGACGTGCAAAGCGAACGCCTGATTGCCGCGCTCGAACATCTTTGCGATAGGCGATGTCTTCACGCCGGTCTTGAGCAAGATCGGCCAGTCGACGATCGATGCCGGTTCCACCAAGTTCGTGAGCGATGAGAAGGGTCTCGCATGTTGCATCACAGGTCGGATCAGCGAGGAGCTCGCGCAGAACTCCCAGAGTTTTTTCGAAGTCAGTCGTAAGCATCCACTCTCGTTGTGCGGCGCTGAACGCTGGGCGCATGATTTCGGGACCACTTGCACCCACTTCGAAAAGAGCCTGGGGGAGTGAGCGCCCAACCGATGATGTGAGCAGTCTGAGCTCTTCAATCATTCGAGGCCACGCGTCTTGGGCAATTGCGAGTCGGTTGCGCCGACGTTGGCGGTAAGCCGCAATGGGAAACGAGGCAGCGAAGGTTCCTCCAGCAAGCATCGGTACCGCTGAACCAAAGAGAGCAAGAGCAATCAGTGCGCCGAGGAGGAACATTGAACTGATTGCAAGAACAAACTCACTCGCCGCCACCGAATGAAGGCCGGCTTGGATCATCCATTCCGAACGGGTGAGCCGCGTCTTTTTCGTCCTGGGGAAAAAGGGTGCTGGCCCAAGCCCGGACCAGCCAAGAAGTCGGGCCGTGTACAACAGATGAACGCCATAGCCCGACATGGCAGCGAGAAGAAGAGCGGTCATCGGAGCACCGATGTGAGATCGGTTCCCGCGACGGAAAAGAGGTGCGAAAGCCTCTGGGGAAAGAGTCCGGTCCATGTGAGCGGTTCGGCGTGGGATCTGCGGGTGAAGAGGTCGGTCACGGTGAATACACCGCTGGATGCATCGACCAGTTGTTCCTCGACAGCAATGATCTCGGTCACTTGAGGTCCATCGGGTGTTCGATGACTGAACACCACGAGGTCAATCGCGTCTGAAACGAGTGAGGTGAGAGCGCCATGCGGAAGTGATCCGGCATCGGAAATTTCGGCGAGGAAGCGAAGGCGAGAAAGTGCGCCCCGAGCATGTGCTGAGTGAATTGTTGTGTAGCCCTTGATTCCCGAAGAGAGTGTGAGGAGAAGTGGAAGCGCTTCTCGGTCACGGACTTCGCCCACGACAGCGACATCGGGGGCCATGCGAAGAAATCCGGCGACCAGTCGGCGCAGATCTACAGGAGGTCGGTCGACCCGAGCGGCACGTGTCTGCATGCTGGCCACGTTTGGAAGTGGTGCATCGACTTCAAAGACTTCCTCGGCGATGACTACCCGTTTCGTTGGATCAAGTTCACCAAGGCAACAGGACAAGAGGGTGGTCTTCCCTGAGCCAGGGGCACCCGCGAAAAGCGTCGTGGTGCCGCATCGAATCGCCGCAGCGAGGAATTCCGCTGCGTTTTTGCTCAGCGTGTCGGTAGCGACGAGTTGGTCAAGACGGGTGAACGGAACGCCCGTAAAGCGGCGAATATTGACCATGAGGTGACCGCCGCGTGTGAGATCCCCGTGGACAATGTGGAGGCGCGATCCATCGTCGAGTTGTGCGTCCTGCAGGCCCTCGGTCGCGTCAAGTTTGCGGTGGCTTGTCGAAGCGTCGTCAAGAAGCTTTGTAAGTGTGCGAATGACATGGTCGTCGTCATGGAAGGTTTCGTGGTGATATCCACTCGTGCCGCGATGACGCTTAACGAAGATCTCTGTTGGCGCATTGATCTCGATCTCCCAAACGTCGGCATCGTTAAGAAGATTGGTAAGTGGTCCGTATTGCACGAGGTTTTGCCACGCGCGTAACGCGAGTGTCGCTGGATTGGTGATGACGACTGATCGACGGCCGTGTCTCACGTCGTCGTCCCAGCGACGCAGTTCGTCATCAATGAGTGCGCGCAGGAGCGTGTGGCCTTCGGGGGTAGAGAGATCGATGGCGTCGTCTTTGGCCCGAGCCTGCACCAATGTTTCGACGTCGATGAGTGGAGCGGTGGTCATGCAGTCCTCCCAAGATGCCCTGGGACAATCGAGACGGGAGTTTGCTGAAAATTTGGACGTGGTTCGAAGGGCTCGATGAGGTCGAGTCGTTCGGCGACGGCTGCGGAAATTGATCCGAGAGCCGAACGCGGTGGAACTGTGCCGTCGCGAAAGAAGGGTTCGAGATCGCGCCGAATCGGAACCATTACAGGGGTAGCCAGCGATTGCGATGGGACGGCTTCGTTGAAGAGTCTCAGAGTTGTTCGAGTGAGTTCAGATCGCTGGCGAGTTGATCGGGGAGCTCCGATGACGACAAGAAGTACACGTTCGGTTTGCACTCCGAGTTCCGCGAGGTCACGAAATGTTTGTAGTGACCGACTCAGGCCACTGATGCCACCACGAGCAGAAAGAACAACGAGGTCTGCATTCGTTGCTAATTCTCGTGCGAGAAAATTCCGATCCTCAACATCGATTGACCCGGTCTGCTCTTCGCCTTCGAGGTCAGAGTCGGTATCAGCAACCACGAAGTCATATGCATTGGAAATGGAAGCCAATGCGGCCAGCGTGCTTCGACGACGTAACGTTGACCAGTCTCGATGTCGACGTAAACCGGGGAGAACGTCGTAACCGTGGCGCGGAGTGAACCAAAAATGATTTCGAACATCGCCAACTGAGGGATTGGCCGTCCGGTGAAGGTCCACAAGTTCTTGGAGTCCGGGGACAACATCGCCGAGATCGTGAAGAAGCGCCTGATCGCCATTGAGACTCGCGTCGATGAGAGCAACGCGCTTGTCATTCGATTCTCGTTTCGTGGAGGTATCTGCAGCGAAATGCGATGCGATTGCCATCGCAGTCGTTGATGTCCCGGTGCCTCCTGGTCCGAGGACCGTTATGAGTCTCCCGGGGGCGCAGGTTTCGACAGCGATCTCGGCGTTAGATGCCGGCGTTCTTCGCTCGACTCCGATCGCGTGATCACGAAGCACTGCGAGAAGATGTTCGGGGCCAACCGGCTGGATCAACGTGCTGCTGGCACCGAGGAGAACCCAGTCGCGCCGTGTGGTTGTTTCGGTAACGACAATGGGGACGCAACCGGCATCACGCGCTGTTTCGATGATGTCGCGGTCGACTCCCACGCAATCCTCTCCAAGAAGCACGGCAGAGTGTCGACGGGTGGAGAGGAGGCGGGAGCGAACTTCATCGACCGAGACACAGCGGATGAATTCGATTGGCAACATTGATGAATTCGCCCAACGTCCAACCTCGGCCAGCCATGCCGCGCGAGGTCGAGCAACACCAAGAACCGTGAAGTGTTCGTCGTGCATCATCGACCTGCCGATGCTCGAGCGAGAGGGCCGGTCGTTGATGATCGGGTACCAACGGTGTCGCCAGCGAGTGTGGATCTGACGACAGTGATCGATGCAACCTGAGCGGCGTGAGCGGCATCGAGCAGCTGGTCGGCAGACGCCAGGGCCAAGGTGATGATGAGTTTTCCAGAGGAGCCCAATGTGCCCGACTTTGCGTCAGTGCTACGGATCACGTTTGCGTCTCGGGCCAGAACGGTGGTCGCGGCATCGGTCCCTGAGCCGTACGTTGCGAGAACGTCGACTCGTTCGCCGGACCGTAAGTCGCCGTTTAACGCGCGATCTCGGTCAATGGGAAAAGAAAATTCCCGTGTTGGTCCACTCGGTCCGCCAGTGAGGACCGCGCTGCGCTGAACAAGCTCTCCCTCTCCGATTGGAGCTAGGGCGACTGCTCCAGTCAACTGGTCGATAGTTGTGAATCCATGAAAGCTGTTAGCGGTTTTTCGTTCAACCGTTGTTGTCGTGAGCGTTGAAGAGTCGAGCCGTTCTCCGGCAACGAGCGCACGACGAGAGATGACGATCGATTGTTGGGGAGTGCCGCCTGCTCCGGTGACGATGAGGAACGCCGCAAGAGCCGCCGTACTCACGAGGAGTCCACCCACAATCGTGCGACTATTCGGTTTGCCTGGCCGCCGGGTACTTGTTCGCCGCATCGACGTTGGGTGGTTACCTTGCTGCGCTTCAGGGGATATTGCTCGGGGACGACGCATTTCGTTGACTCTCCGGTCCTGTCACCTCTTGTGGGCGTGGCACGGTACGGGCGACTGCGTCCGAGGGGAAGAGGTCGCGAGACCTATTTCTTCATTTGGCGGTTTCTCCTACCTTCGCTTCGTGATGGACGATCCGAATGGCTGGATGAGTACCGCTGAAGTCGCGGACTATCTCGGCGTGCAGTCGCGCACGCTCTACAGGTTCATCGACGAAGGCCGTCTGCCCGCATATCGATTCGGTCGCGTCATCAGAGTGAAACGGCACGATGTCGAACTGTTCATTCAGTCGTGTCGGATCGAACCTGGAACGCGAATCGAAACCTCATCAATCTCATCGACGACGGCGTAAAACGCCCCTCCATTGGGGGTAGCAAGACTAAGCAATGACCGGTTGAGGCCGACGACACGACCGGCTACATGCTGCGTGTTGACCATGAGTGAGATTTCTTCGCCGAGTTCGATATGCGAAGCGACAAAGGTTGGCCACGAGGTTGATGTTTGAGGGATGCCATCTCCGTCGAGGCGCAGATGGCTCACGCTTCTCACCGATGCGATCGCCGCTGTTCGGATGAGCGATGTGTCTGATTGGCTCTTTTGCAGCACGATGCCGCAGAGTCCCGACATCGCAATCGTGCCCCACCGTTCAGCCCCGGTCGTTGTCGCAAGGGCCACGAATGCCTTGCACTCGGCAAGGTTGGCGAGAAGCCCAACGAGTGTTGCGTCGTCGGCTCGGTGTCGGTGAAGTGCTGCAAAACCCGCCCGTGAGCGTGAGGAATCGGAGGAGCGAGCCGAGTCAAGCAGTTGACGGAGGGCGGGATCAGTCACGGCTTCCATCTTCTGATGATCAGCCTTCTGCCTCCATAGCGGATGAGCCGTCCGACCCTTCTAGGATTACGAACCAGATGCCCAGCACAACAGTGAACGTCCACGTCCCCGGCAACCACCTCATGACCGGTCTCCTCGGTCATCGTGACGAGTTGCTTCTCCTTATTGAAGGCGCTTTTCCCGAGGCCGATGTTCATGTACGCGGCAACGAGATCACGGTCTCCGGTGACCAGGCCGGCATGGTCGGGAAGTTGTTCGAGGAACTTGTTGTGCTTCTGCAACAAGGACAGGTACTTGAACCGGTGTCGGTGCGTCGAAGCATCGAAATGGTTCGCGCTGACGAACGCCCAAGTGAAGTTCTCACCACCGATGTGCTGCGCAACTCTCGCGGCCGAATGGTTCGCCCGAAGACAAGCGGACAAAAGAAGTACATCGATGCCATCCGCAAAAACATTGTGACGTTTGGTGTTGGTCCTGCTGGTACCGGCAAGAGTTGGCTGGCAGTCGCTATGGCGGTGCAGGCACTTCAAGCAAAAGAAGTTGAGCGCATCATTCTCACTCGTCCTGCAGTTGAAGCCGGCGAGCGACTTGGTTTCTTGCCCGGCGACATGATGGCCAAGGTCGATCCGTATCTGCGTCCGCTCTACGACGCGCTCTACGACATGCTCGATGCCGAAGGTGCACAGCGCATGCTGGAGCGTGGAACTGTTGAAGTCGCACCGCTGGCATTCATGCGCGGCCGCACGTTGAACGGTTCGTTCATCATTCTCGACGAAGCACAAAACACGACTCCGGAACAGATGAAGATGTTCCTCACTCGTATTGGCTTCGGTTCAAAGGTTGTTATTACCGGCGATACCACCCAGATCGATTTGCAGGGTGGTCGAAGTGGTTTGCTCGAACTGGAACCAATTCTTTCCGGTATCGACGGACTCGAATGGGTGAAACTCACCGCCAGCGATGTTGTGCGTCATCGCATCGTTCAGGACATCGTGACCGCGTACGAGAATGCGCCGAAGCGATGAATGAGCCTCCTCGTCGCCGCCGGTTGAAACGACGCGGCCCGGCTGAAGGTGCTGTCACTGCTTTTGTTTCTGACGAACAGGCGGCGGTCTCGATTGATGTTGAACGTTGGCAGCGGCTTGCGCTTGCTGTTTTGGCCGATGAAGGCGTTGAAGGTGAAGCGGAACTGTCGGTGATGTTTGTCGACGAGGAAACAATCGGCGATCTCAATCTGCGGTTCATGGAAACCGATGGGCCTACCGACGTTCTTTCGTTTCCTATTGATGGTGAGCCGAATGTTCCCGGGCGCTGGCCTGATGCAGGTGGGCCTGGTCCTGATCGCATTGAAAACGATCCCGAAGATCTCCCGCTGTTGCTAGGCGATGTCGTGATTTGTCCGTTGGTGGCGGAGCGCAATGCTCCGACTCATGCTGGCTCGTTTAGCGATGAAATCGCGCTGTTGGTCGTGCACGGGATTTTGCATCTTCTGGGCATGGATCACGCCGAAGAGCCTGAACGACTCGAGATGCAGAACCGCGAGCGGGAATTGCTCGACGCCCACTACGGGCCACTCGCTGCTGATCCATGGGCATGAGCGAGGCCTAGATGATTATGAAAGTGATTGCGGTGACATTCACAACCGCTGATGCATGGATGACGTTTGCGATTGCGGTTTTGCTTCTGATTTCGGTTTTCTTGTCACTGGCCGAAACAGCACTGACCCGAATGACGGTTTCAAAAGCGCAGGTGATTTCCGAAAAGGGCGGTCTGGGGTCGAAGCGGATTTTGCGACTTGTTGCCCACCCAGAGGAATTCCTCAATGTCGTGTTGCTGGTAGTGCTTGTTTGTCAGCTGGTTCAAGCAACGTTGGTCGGTCTCGTTGCAGACAACCTCTTTGGACCGTGGGGACTTGTGCTGGCCACATTCGTGAATGTGGTTGTCGTCTTCGTTGTCGCAGAGGCCATTCCGAAAACTTGGGCGGTTCAGCACACTGAGCGTGCCTCTCGCATTGCCACCCCCGTCGTTTGGTGGATGACCCGATTCTGGCCGTTCAAACTGATCGCGAAAGCTCTCATCGGCCTCACCAACGTGATCATTCCGGGAAAAGGTCTGAAACAAGGTCCGTTCATCTCGGAAGCTGAAATTCTTGCCCTGGCCGATCAAGCCGTGTTTGCCGACGTTCTTGAAGAAGAAGAGCGCGAACTCATTGAACAGGTCTTTGAATTTGGCGACACGATTTGTCGCGAAGTCATGGTGCCTCGGCCTGACATGTTGGCGATGGCCGATTCACTCACGGTCGCCGAAGTTCTTGATGCCGCGCTCGCCGATGGTCGTAGTCGTGTTCCGGTATATGGCGAAGGCATCGACGACATCACCGGCGTCGCGTACGTCAAGGATTTGGTTCGCGCTTCTCGTACCGGGCGCGAGTCTTCGAGGGTGGCGCGTTACGCCCGTCGGGCATTTTTCGTACCTGAGACCAAACGCATTTCTGAACTGCTGTCGGAAATGAGGGTTCGTAAAGCGCATATGGCCGTGGTGATCGATGAATACGGCGGCACCGCTGGCTTGGTGACGCTGGAAGACCTCATCGAAGAACTCATTGGCGAAATCGTCGATGAATTTGATCATGAAGAAGCGATGGTTGAACGACTTCCTGGTGGCGATTTACGCGTTCAAGCGCGAATGTCGATGGATGAAGTCAGCGAGTTGGTTGGTGTCGATTTGCCCGAAGGCGATTGGGACACAATCGGCGGTTTGATGTTTCACCTGCTCGGTCACGTACCGTTCGAGGGTGAGAGCACTACACAAGGCGAGTTTCGTCTTCGTGCAGAACAGGTGAAGGGACGTCGAATCGGCATGGTGAGGATCGAGCGGTTGACTCAGTGAAATCTGGTTTCGTGTCCATCGTTGGCCGTCCCAATGTGGGCAAGTCGACTCTTCTCAATGCAATTCTTGGGCAGAAGGTGGCCATCACCTCCGACAAGCCGCAGACCACCCGTTCTCAAATTCGTGGCGTGTTGAATCGTCCAGACACGCAAATCGTGTTCGTCGATACGCCCGGCATTCATCGTCCGCGCACCCTGTTGGGCGAACGGTTGAACAAGACCGCCTCAGAAATGACCAGCGGCGTCGATGTTGTCTGTCTCGTTGTCGACGCGACCGCGCCGATTGGGCCTGGCGATCGCTTCGTTGCCGAGAAAGTTCCCGCCAACGCAATCGTTGTTGTGAACAAGACCGACATCGCTTCCCCCGACGACGTCATTGCGCAGTTGGCACGCGCCGCCGAACAGATCGACGTCTCGGCCTACTTCCCGGTTTCCGCTGTTACTGGGGCAGGCGTCGACAAGTTGGTCGCTGAGATTGTGTCTCGGCTTCCCGAAGGGCCGCTTTGGTATCCCGATGACATGGTCACCGACGTTCCCGAAGCGTTCTGGGTCGCTGAACTTGTACGTGAGCAATTACTTGCCGTGACAAACGATGAACTCCCGCATTCCATTGCCACACGAGTCGTTGAATGGGAATGGCCACGTATCCGTTGCGAGATTCACGTTGAACGCGAATCACAAAAGGGAATCGTGATCGGCCACAAGGGCTCGGTGCTTAAACAGGTCGGTATCGCTGTCCGCGAGCAGTTGCCTGAAGGCGCGTATTTGGAACTGTTTGTGAAGGTCGACAAGGACTGGCAGCGCAAAGCCAGCGCCCTCGATCGTTTGGGGTTCTAAGCGCGAGTTATTCGCGTTCCTTAAGGCTGGCGAGATAGGTCTCGACCTCGGCACGATCCTTTGTGCGCCTCATGGGCGGCAGCGAGTTCACAAAATCCCACCGGTAATTAGCACTCGCCATGCGTGGATCGAAGACGGCAACGACGCCTCGATCGCTCGTGCTGCGAATCAACCGACCGGCGCCTTGTGCGAGAAGTGTGGTGGCTCGAGGAATGTCCACGACTTTGAACGCGTCGGCCCGTGCTCGTTCGCGTCGGGCTTGAAGCAACGGATCGTCAGGGCGCGGGAAGGGGAGCCGATCGATAGTGACCAGGCTGAGGGTTGCACCAGGAACATCGACGCCCTGCCAAAACCCCATCGTTGCGAACAAACACGATCCCGGATCTTCAGTGAATCGCTCGATGAGTGCGGGCTTCGGGTAATCGTCCTGACCAAGGATGGGAACATCCACGCGTTCGCGTAATGCCTCGACCGCAAGGTTGAGCGCCCGGTAACTCGTAAACAGCGCCATGGTGCGACCGCCCGCCGCGTTTATGAGCGCTTCGAGTTCATCGTGCATCGATTCATCGAAGGTTGCGCTGCGGGGATCGGGCAGATGCGCGGCGCAATAGAGAAGCGCTTGTTCCGGGTAGTCGAATGGACTGCCCACATCGACACGTTCGAATCGCTCTTCAGGGATTCCAAGCTGGACCGGCAGTGCGGCAGGCAACGTTGCGCTGGTGAGAACAGCGGTGGTCTGCGTCCAGAGCGTTTCATCGAGAAGTTCACCAACGTCGATCGGCGCAATGCGAAGAACGGGGAACTCTTCACTGCCTTCGACCCAGGCCACTTCGCTGGTTTTGATCTCTTGAAGCGAATTGATGTCATCGACAAGTGATGTTGCTGCTTGCATCGCCCGTTGTTTGCGTGCTCCGACATCGCCTTTGCTGTCATCAGGAATGACTCGAAGCGCACTCATTGCTTTGTCGACGCGACCACGAGCAAGTGTGAGCACGCGCGCTGGTACGCCATCGATCTGACCGCGAATGCGTCGGCCGCGTTCCTCGCTCAGCGCATCACGCCACATTGATCCGAGCTCATCAATATCTCGAACAATGTCGGCATCGGCGATGATCGCGGCGATGGTGCGGGCAAGAGCGGTGAATCTTCCCGCAGTGAGCTCGACACCTGAAGTTGCCGCAACGATGTCTTCGAGTTGATGGGCCTCATCGATGATGACGACCTGATGTTCGGGAAGCACTGCACCGTTTGTTGCGAGGTGCATTCCATACAGATGGAGATTCACGACAACGACGTCAGCGTCTGCCGCAGCACGCCGAGCGCGCTCGGTAAAGCAGTCATCGCCCTTTGGGCACTTCGCTGCTCCGGGGCATTCGCGGGGGCCAACGCTCACCGCCGCCCAAGCTCGCGGTGACGGTTCTATCGTCAACTCCGAGCGATCGCCCGTGAGTGTGGTGGTGGACCATCGTGCGAGCGCTGCCAACTCCTCGGAAGGTGGTTTCGGTCCGCCGATGTCGAGAGCGAGCTGTTCGGCACCATCGGCATCGAGTTCGCGGACACGCTGCAGACAGATGTAATTGGAGCGACCCTTCAATACAGCGAAGGTGAACGGGTGATCGAGATGTTCGGTAAGGAACGGAAGGTCCTTGGTTGCCAATTGATCTTGGAGCGTTTTGGTCGCGGTGGCGACGACGACGCGACGGCCCGAGATGATGCACGGCACGAGATAGGCGAAGGTCTTGCCCGTACCCGTTCCCGCTTCGACAACAAGGTGGTTGCCTTCAACGATTGACCGGGCGACAGCCTCGGCCATTTCGATCTGCCCATCTCGTTGTTCACCGCTGGGTAACTGCGCTGTGATCTGTTCGAGGGCCTGGCGGGTGTTGGCGACGAGACGGTCGGCGGCACCCATGGGAGACCGATGGTACCGGCGCCGTCGTAGGTCGGCGGTAACGTCGCACTGGTGGACATCCCCGGTATTGACCCAACGCGCATCCCTGCGCACATTGCTGCGGTCATGGATGGCAATGGCCGTTGGGCCACCAGCAGGGGCCTCAAGCGCACTGATGGGCACGCTGCTGGTGAAGAAGCGCTCTTCGACACGGTCGAGGGAGCGCTCGAACTAGGTGTGAAGTGGCTCACGGTCTATGCCTTCTCCACAGAGAACTGGCGTCGACCCGCCGATGAGGTTCGGTTTCTCATGGGGTTCAACGAGTCCCTACTCGTCCGTCGTCGCGACGAATTAAACGATCGCGACGTCCGAATGCGATTTATCGGCCGACGCGACTGGCGAGTCCCGAAGCGGTTGCTTCGCCGCATGGACGAATCCATTGAACTCACGAAGAACAACCGCAAACTGACATTCACGATCGCGTTCAACTACGGCGGCCGGGCCGAACTGGTCGATGCAGTGAAGCAACTGGTGGCCGAAGGCGTTCCGGCCGACAAGATCGATGAGAAGGCGATTGCGAAGCGTTTGTACGACCCGCAGATGCCCGATCCCGACCTGGTCGTGCGAACCTCCGGCGAATTCCGTACTTCCAACTTCCTCATGTGGGAAGCGGCCTACAGCGAACTTGTTTTCACCGACACGCTGTGGCCCGACTTCCGTCGCGAGAATCTTTTCGACGCGGTGCGCGAATACCAAGCCCGAGATCGTCGATTCGGTGGCTTGAGCCCCGAAGCCTGATCGGCAGACGACATGGGAAAAGGCACAATTCATCGCGATGAAGGAATCGTGCTTCGCACCTACAAACTTGGTGAAGCCGATCGCATCGTGGTTTTTCTCACGAAAGATCGCGGCAAAGTGCGCGCCGTTGCAAAGGGTGTGCGCAAGACCAAGTCGAAGTTTGGATCGCGTCTCGAGCCGATGAGTCATTGCGTCTTGCAGTTTTACGAAGGACGCGAACTTGATCTCGTGACCCAAGCGGAAAGTGTCGATAACTTTCGTGCCATTCGCGAAGACCTCGATCGCATTAGTCGCGGAGTGTCAATGCTGGAAGTGGCTGACCAGCTCGCGCAAGAAGGTGAAGTCAATCCACAGCTCTATCGAATGTTGTTGGGTGCGTTGCGAACGCTTGAGAGTTCCGCCTCACCATTAGTGACGCCTGCGTTCTATTGGAAGGTATTGGCGCTTGAGGGCTACCGGCCTGAAGTTGATACGTGCGTGCAATGTGGCGCTGACGATGTGCCCCTGATTGCCTTCGATGTCGAAAGTGGCGGCTTGCTCTGTCGAGTGTGTCGCCGGGGTACGCCGATTACGGCGGAAGCAGTCGTGCTGTTGCGTCAGATTCTCGGCGGAGAATTAAACGACGCGTTAGCGGCGGGCGAATCGCCCGATGCGGCTGCGGTAGTGCATGAGGTTGACCAACTCGCCATCCGCGCGGTGGAACATCATTTGGAACGACGACTTCGCTCGGTAAACGTTCTCGATCATTGAGTTCTTCGTTAATGATCCGAATGGCCCATTTGTGATCGAACAGGTGTTCGGTAGATTCCTCGTATGGAGTCACGAACAGCCCTTCTCGAAAGAGTTTCTTCTCAGTTCGAAGATCTGGCGCGGGCGATTCGCGAGCTCGTCGTGCCGATCGACGGCGACGCACTTGTCGATGTTCGCGGATTGCTCGATGCGCTCACTGCCCGCGTGGCATTGGCCGAAGCCGCATTTGTTTCTGCTGGCATGCACGAACTCGATGGCGCCGGATCAATGGCCACATGGCTGCGTCATCGAAGTGGATTGACCGATGCCGACGCCCGTCGTGCGTCGCGTCGTGCAGAACGGTTGGCTTGCTGGCGCAGTTTCGGCGACGCGTGGGTGCGCGGTGATATTGCCGGATCCGTTGTTGATGCAGCAGTCGCAATCATCCCTGACCGGCATGTGGAACGGTTCTCACTTCACGACGAGGAAACCGTGCGGGCGCTCGATGGCTTGTCTACGCATGAATCTCGTATGGCTCTTCGTCACTGGGTCGAATGGGCCGATGCCGAGCTTGAAGCCGAAGCGGCACGTTTGGGGCTTGGTTCTGCGCTGGAAGAACTCCCGCAGCGGAAGTTGTTTCTTAGCCGAACGCTCGAAGATTTTGCGGTCCTCGATGCTCGACTCGATTCCGACAACGCGGCGGTTGTCGAGGCCGCATTGCGAGTGGCCGAGCGGCCCGACGACGAAGGCGAGACTCGGCTTCCCGCCGAACGTCGGGCCGACGCGCTGGTCACGCTCTGTGCGTTCTATCTCGATAATCACCAGCATCACGGAGACGCTGGTCGCCAGCGTCCCAATGTGAGTGTGGTCATCGATCTGCCGACCATGTGGTCGCTTTCGCTCCGAGGTGCTGGCATCCGCACTCGAGAAGAACTCGATTCGTATCTCGAGCACCATCGTGCCGGTCCCATAGAGCGAGCCTGGTTTGTCGAGAGTTTCACCAACGTGTTCGGTACCGCCACAACCTTGGATGGTCGCGTGCTGTCTGCTGCGATGTCACGAGTCTTTGCTTGTGACTCGGCAATGAGCCGCTTAGTAACCGCCGGCGGGAGAGTGTTGAACCACGGCCGCTCGGTTCGAGAGTTCACCTCGTCACAACGACAAGCAGTGTTTGTTCGTGACCAAGGATGCCGTTATCCAGGTTGCACGGCAGGCCCACGCTTTTGCGATATTCATCATGTGATTGCTTGGGAGCTAGGCGGGCAGTCGGATTTGCCGAATGCGGTTGCGCTATGTCGGCATCATCATGGGGTGATCCATCGGCCGGGGTGGAGCACCCAACTCGACGAAGAGGGTGAGTTCCGGGTTCTCAAAGCCACCGGTGAAGAACTTGCGAGCCGGCCGCCGGCCCGAGCCCCTGCTACCTTCACCCCTTCGAAGGCCGCGTGATCCGGGGGACGAAATGAGCAACACGACCAACGCACCAAAGGGTACGAACTCATCGAAAGGCGGTGGTGGCGCGAGTCGCCGCCCGCTCGAAGGGTTGCGCGTTGTTGATCTCACGGTGATCAACGGGGAACTGTGCCCACGGCTTCTCGGCGATCTCGGCGCTGAGGTCATCAAGGTCGAGTCGCCTCAAGGTTCGCCGGCTCGTCACTACGCTCCCGTGCGCAAAGGAATCTCGCTGTCCTTTGCGGTGAACAATGCAGGGAAGTTGGGTGTTGCGCTCGATCTCAGCAATGCGGCCGATGTCGCCAAGTTGCATGAACTTCTTGACCATGCCGATGTTGTCGTGACCTCGGGGCCAGAGGTTGCTCCTGGTCTTTCTGTGCAGATGGTTGCCGAGAATCATCCGCATCTCGTTGTTGCTGCGGTCACCCCCTACGGCCTCACTGGTCCGTGGGCGGGTCGAGTCATCACCGATCAGGTTTTGTCGGCGACCGGTGGCATGACCTTTAAGGCCGGAGCACTCAACCGCGAACCGCTTCCCACTCCAAGTCAGTTCAGCAACGACGTGGCTGCTTCAGTGGCCACCTGGGCTGCACTGTGCGCGCTGTGGCAACGAGAAGAAACCGGTGCCGGCCAGTTGCTCGACATTTCACTCAATGAATCGTTATCGCAATGTGCCGACTGGTCGCTGCCTAACTACACCGCTCGTGTGCTTGCCGGCAACGCAACACCTGAGTTCCGCAATGGTTCTGGGCCTGTGTACCCAATCTTCAAATGCCGCGATGGCTATGTGCGGTTGATCGTTCTCAGTCCACCGCAGTGGCGTGAGATGCGCGCATGGCTTGGCGAACCCGAATATCTGCAGGACGAGGAATACGAATCCTTCCCCGGTCGATTCGCCATTGCCGACGCGATTCTCAATCCTTTATACGAAGAACTCTTTGCCGACCTCTCAGTCGAGGAAGTTTCCGCTAAAGCGCAGGAACGCGGCATCGTTTGCACGCCGGTGTACGACGCTTCCCGCGCCCTCTCGAATGAGCATTTCGATTCACGCGGAACGTTCCAGTCGATGGAACTTGCTCCTGGAGTAGTCGCCCAAATGGCTTCGGGATATTTCGAATTCAACGGCAACCGCGTCGGCCCGCAAACTCCGCCGCCGGCAATTGGCCAACATAACGAGCAGGTCTTCGCATCGCTCGGCGAGAAGCGAACGGCAAAAGCGAAGAGTGCGCCATCGTTGCCACTCGCGGGACTTCGTGTCATGGACTTCGGTCAAGGAGCGGTGGGTGTTGAAGCCGGTCGTCTCTTTGGTGAATACGGCGCCGATGTCATCAAGATTGAAACTCGTTCGCACTACGACTTCATCCGAGTCGTGACCGGTACCGAAATGGGTCCGTCATTCGCGTCATCGAGTCGTTCGAAGCGCGGCTTTGGCGTGAATGCAAAGTTCCCCGAGGGCCGTCAGCTTCTTCTCGATCTAGTGAAAGAGTCCGACGTTGTGATTGAAAACGTCACCACTGGCGCAATGGATGCATTGGGCATCGGTTACGCAGATCTCTCCGCGGCCAATCCCGGCGTTGCCATGGTCGCCAGCCAGCTCATGGGTTCTCGCGGCGTGTGGGCGCATTGGCGTGGTTACGGTCCAAGCACGCAAGCCCCCGGTGGCGTTTCGTTCCTGTGGTCCTATGAAAACGAAGATGAGCCCGCGGGCACTGCGTCAGTCTTCCCCGACCATTTCGTTGGTCGACTCTCGGCGTGCGGTGCGCTGGCCACTCTTATTGGTCGCTCGCGCGGCACGGTTCTTGGCGGGCATATTGAAATCGCGCAGTGTGAAGCGGTGGTCGGGTCGATCGCCGACTTGCTGGCTGCCGAGTCCATCGAGCCCGGTTCTGTTCGCCCGATGGGTGTTCATACCGAACAAGCGGCACCCGGCGCGATGTATCGCTGTGCATCTGAGCTCGATGCCACCGGTAGCGAGAATGCCGAAATGTGGGTTGCCATCAGTTGTCGCGACGATGCTGACTGGATCGCGCTTTGTGGCGTTATTGGTCAATCGGCGCTGGCCACCGATCCTCGCTACCTGACCTTCGCCAATCGCTCCGCTGCGGCTGCTGAGCTCGATGCGATCATCGGAGAGTGGGCGATGTCACGGAACCGTTTCGACATAGCCGATGCGTGTCAGGCCGTTGGCGTTCCTGCTGGTCCGATGCTGACCTCGTCTGATCTCCTCGTGAATGAGCACTTCATTGAACGTGGTTTCCTCGTCGAGATCGATCAGCCCGGTGTTGGTGTCTTCACGCTTGAAGGCCCCGCATTCATTGCCACTGGCATGACCGAACTGGTTGAAACGCCGGCTCCTTGGCTCGGTGAACACAGCGTTGCGATTTGTCGAGATCTCCTCGGCCGTGACGATGCGACGATCGATGACTTCATCGCACGAGGCATCGTGGAAGTGACACCACCTGCTGGCAAGTAACCTCAACGCTTATGCCCGTTGAGTCATCGGTACCCAATGACGTCTCCTTGATGGAGAAGATCGTCAATTTGTCCAAGCGTCGGGGCTTCGTGTTCCCGTCAGCCGAGATTTACGGCGGGTTCCGTTCCACCTATGACTACGGACCCATCGGCGTTCAGCTTCTGCGCAATGTGAAGGACGCCTGGTGGCGTTCGATGGTCCAGATGCGCGACGACGTCGTTGGCCTCGACGCCTCGATCCTCTCGCCGCCGGCAATCTGGGAGGCATCAGGACATCTCAAGAATTTCACTGATCCCCTTGTCGATTGCCGCAAGTGTCACGAGCGATTCCGTGAGGATCAGTTAGAAGACCCCACGACCTGTCCTTCGTGTGGCGAGAAAGATTCGTTTACCGAAGCGCGCAACTTTAATCTCATGTTCAAGACTCAGGCCGGTCCCGTGGAGTCCGACGCTGCTGTTGCGTATCTGCGCCCCGAAACTGCACAGGGCATGTTCATTAATTTTTCCAATGTGCTGCAGACCAGCCGCAAGAAACCGCCGTTCGGTATTGCGCAGATCGGTAAATCGTTTCGAAACGAAATTACGCCCGGCAACTTTGTGTTCCGCACGCGTGAGTTCGAACAGATGGAACTCGAATTCTTCGTTCCGCCCGAAGACGCGCAGAAGTGGTACGAGTACTGGTGCGCCGAGCGTTTTCGCTGGTACCTCGATCTCGGAATTCCCGAAAGCCGTTTGCGCATGCGTCCTCACGATGCCGACGAACTCAGTCACTATTCGTCGGGTACCTCCGATGTCGAGTTCCTCTTCCCTTGGGGATGGGGCGAACTCGAGGGCGTCGCCAATCGTGGCGATTACGACCTCACTCAGCACTCCATTCATTCAGGCGAGAAACTCGAGTACTTCGATCAGAGCCTGAACATTCGTTATCGCCCGCACGTGATCGAGCCCGCCGCCGGAGCGACCCGCACCATGATGGCGTTCCTCCTTGCGGCTTACGACGAGGAAGAAGTTCGAGGAGAACTACGAACCGTCCTTCGCCTCCATCCGCGGTTGGCGCCTTACAAAGTGGCAGTTCTTCCGCTCTCGAAGAAGGACGAGCTCACTCCAGTGGCCCGAGAGGTGCTCGGAATGCTCCAGCCCCTCATGATGTGTGACTACGACGAGACTCAGGCCATTGGGCGGCGCTATCGCCGTCAGGACGAACTGGGCACCCCGTTCTGCGTCACCGTCGATTTCGACACCCTCGAGGACCAAGCGGTCACCGTTCGTGAACGAGATTCCATGGAACAAGAGCGCATCGCCATCGCCGACCTCCCCGGATATCTCTTGCCCCGGTTGGTCTGACCCTTCTCGCTGCTACCGTCCGCCCCGGAGGGTTACGTGGGCATTCAGGACGATGACATCGCAGCAGTGCGGAATGCCACTGACATTGTCGCGGTCGTCTCTGAGCATGTGCAGCTCAAACGGGTCGGTCGCCGCTGGCAGGGCTTGTGCCCATTTCACCAAGAGAAGTCTGGCTCGTTCTCGGTTAATGCCGAGGAGAAGCTCTATTACTGCTTCGGATGCGGAGCAAAGGGTGATGTCATCACCTTTGTGCGCGAGGTCGAACATCTCGACTTCGTAGGCGCAGTTGAAAAACTTGCGTCGAAATCTGGCGTCACGCTTCGCTACACCGATGAGGTTCAGAACGAGGGTCGTAAGCGGCGCACAAAGTTGCTCGACGCCGTCTCGAAGGCAAGCGTGTGGTATCACGATCGCCTGCTGTCCTCTCCCGACGCGGCAGCTGCTCGCGGGTATCTCCGTTCGCGGGGGCTCGATGGCGACGACGTTCGCACATTCGGTATTGGGTGGGCTCCCGAAGGCTGGGATGAACTCGCTCGCGCCATCAAAGTTCCCGACGATGTCTTTGTTGAGGCTGGTTTGGGTTTCATCAACAGCCGCAATCGCCCGACTGACGCGTTTCGTGGTCGCATTATTTTCCCGATCCACGATGTCGCCGGAGCAACAGTCGGGTTCGGTGGCCGAATCATGCCGGGAGTCGATGGTGCGAAGTACAAGAACTCTTCCGATAGCGCGATCTACGGTAAGTCAAAACTGCTTTACGGGTTGCACATGGCGAAGGCCGAGATCGTAAAAGCCGACGAAGCAATCATTTGCGAGGGCTACACCGATGTCATTGGCTTTTTCAAAGCGGGCATGCCGCGCGCGGTAGCGACCTGTGGAACGGCACTCACCGAAGACCACGTGAAGTTGCTGCGCAGTTTTGCCCAGCGTGTGGTTCTCGCTTTCGATGCCGATGCCGCCGGCCAGAACGCCGCTGCTCGGGTATATACGTGGGAAAAGAAGTACGACCTCGATGTCGCCGTTGCGGCGTTCCCTGGTGGTGTTGATCCTGCCGAACTCGCACAGTCCGATCCAGAAGCGCTCGCAGCAGCGATTGCTGACGCAAAACCGTTCCTCAAGTTTCGACTCGATCGCGTTCTCGATTCCTCGCCGCTCGACACCCCCGAACACCGCGCCCGGGCGGCCGACGCAGCAATGGCCGTGATCCTCGAACATCCGAGCGACATCGTTCGCGATCAATACCTTCTCGAAGTAGCAGCACGCTTGCGACTCGACCCTGATCAGCTTCGAAACCGTCGCCCAGCGCCGGCGACTGGACGACCTGGTGGCTCCGGCCCAGGGGCGCGCAGCAACACCACGGCAGATCGACCGCAGAGCGAGTCGCGCCCCATGATTCATCGCGACACCGCAGCGACCGAAGCCCTGCGGCACGTCATCTGGGACCCGGGCACCATCACACCGTTACTCGACGAAGTGCTGTTCCCCGATCGGGTTGCCGC
>CAMAYJ010000030.1 GCA_945862505.1 Bifidobacterium breve
GCGGCATCGAGACCAAGGTCGGCGAGGATCGCGTCGGGCTTGCCGTGGGCGATGTACTGCGAAGGAATGCCGAGTACTCGTACTCGTGGTTCGGTGTCGCCAATCGTGTGCTCTCTGACGAGGTCGGCGACGGACATTCCGACTCCGCCTTGTCGTAAGCCATCTTCGATCGTGATGACGTAGGGATGGCGAGCAGCGTCTTCGATCATTGTGGGGTCGAGTGGCTTGACGACGCGAGCATCCCAGACTGAAACAGAAATGCCTTGAGCCTCAAGTTGCTCGGCTGCGATCTCGGCCGCATCGAGCATCTTGCCGACGCTGACGATGCACAACTGTGTGCCGATTCGGGTGCGACGAGCGTTGAGTCCGCTACCAACTTCTTCTGGCGGCGATTGGCGAGCAGCAGTCTTTGCCCACCGGATGGCGATGGGCCCATCGGTGATCTCGAGCGCGTCGTGCAGCATCTGTCCGATTTCTTGATACGAGGACGGAGCGAACACCGTCATATTCGGAACCTTGGTGAGTAGCACCATGTCGAGAACGCCATGATGACTCGGACCATCGTCGCCGGTGATGCCGGCGCGATCGAGGCAGAACACAACCGGTTGATTATGAAGACCAACGTCAAGATTCACCTGATCAAAGGCACGTGAGAGGAACGTTGAGTACACCGCGACAACAGGGCGAAGGCCACCCATCGCCATTCCCGCTGCGGCGGTAACGGCATGTTGTTCGGCGATGCCGACATCGAACATGCGGCCCGGGAATCGTTCGGCAAAGGCAAGGAGGCCCGTGGAGTCGGGCATAGCCGCAGTAATAGCGACAAGTTCTGGTCTCGCTTCGCCCTCTTTTACGAGGGCTTCGGTGAATGCGGCCGTAAAACTCCCGGGCTTTGATTCGGACGTGTCGTGCAAACGCTTAATAGGGTCATTCTCGGCGGGGCCGTAGCCACGGCCTTTCTGGGTGAGCACATGAATGACTTGGGGACCACCGGACATGGCCGAGGCGTTGCGGAGCGCTTCTTCAAGAGCGGTGGTGTCGTGGCCGTCGAAGGGACCGGAATAGCGAACGCCGAGTGCTTCGAAGAACGCGGTCGGTTCGAATGCTTCGCGAATAGCGGCCTTGGTTGCATCGAGTCCCGTTTTCGCAATGTTGCCAACGACGGGGAGATCGGCCAACAACTTTTCAAGTTTTGCTTGTCGGCGCATGTACACCGGGTTGTTTCGAATCTTGACGAGACTGTCGCCCAACTTTGAAACGGTTGGAGCGTAGGAACGGCCATTGTCATTGAGGATGATGATGCAGTCGCGTCCGGAATGTCCCAAGTTGTTGAGACCCTCGAAGGCCATGCCGCCGGTCATTGATCCGTCGCCGATTACTGCAACGATTCGGCGAGCGTTGTCGCCTTTCGCGGCTTCGGCAACCGACAAGCCATAGGCCCAACTAAGAACTGTTGACGCGTGACTATTTTCGATCCAGTCATGTTCGGATTCTTGGCGCGATGGGTAGCCCGAGAGACCTTGAGCTTGACGGAGGGCCGCGAAGCCCTTGGCGCGACCGGTAAGCATTTTGTGGGGGTAGGTCTGATGACCGGTATCCCAGAGAATGATGTCCTCGGGCGAGTCGAATACGCGGTGGATGGCGAGGGTGAGTTCGACCACGCCGAGGTTTGAGCCCAGATGTCCGCCATGGGTGGTCACTGAACCGATGATGAGTTCACGCATCTCTGCAGCGAGCATTCTCAGTTGCTCGGGCGTGAGGGCCTTGAGGTCGGCCGGCGACTCAATCGTCTCGATGATCATGGGCGGAGTCCTTGTCGGCGGCGTTCTTGGAACGCGGCGACGGGAGACAGAGGAGGGGACGTCGGGTTCGGCGACCGTGCGTCAACGCTACCGCCCCCGGGACGGGTGCCCCTACTCGCTGAGCACTGATTTCAGTGCTCAGCGCAAGTGGTCAGGTTGCAATCGACTGCTGCCGGCCGCCCATGGCAAAAACTGGAGCCCCAACGAGGCTGGCCAGGACATTGATCACGTACAGCACAAGGCCGAGAGCGACTGCTTTCTCTGCCGGTACGCCAAGGGGAACAAGAAAAAGGACAAAGGCACTCTCCCTGACTCCCAAACCGGCAATGCCGATTGGGAGGACTTGGAGGATGAGAACGGCTGGATAGAACGCGAGGAGTGCGGTGAGGCCAAGCCAGCTGAAACCTAAGGCGGCGGCAACCATGAGAGCGGCGAGGCATAACGCGATTTGATAAACGAGACCGGCGACGAGGATCGCGAGCGCAGCGATTGGTTGACGGCGAACTTCGGTGACGCTGCGGTGGATCGAGTTGACGAATCGGTGCCACCCTTCGGCCGAAGCAAATCCTCCACCGAGTCTCGGATGGTTCGCTGCGAGAAGCACAACGATAAGAGCGACAAGCGTGACAAGAGCGACAGCGAGAGCAAGCAGTGTTGCGCGACCGAGTTCTCGAAGCCCTGGATTAATCGCCAGGCCAAAGAACGTGATGAGTGGCAGCACCAGCCAGCCTGTAAGCCGCTCAAGAGCGACCGACGCAAAAGTGGTTTCAGGCTGACCGTTTATTTTAGAAAGTCTTGAGACTCGTAGGACGTCACCGCCGATTGTGGTGGGTAAGACATTGGAAACAAATTGTCCGGCGAAATAGAGCGGAATCAACATTCGAAGTCGTTCGCGAAGGCCGAGCGCGCGCAGAACGGCTTGCCATCGAACCGCCGATAGGACAATGGCTAAGAATGTCATCGCGGTAGCCGCAAGTAACCACAGAATGGTGTCTCGACTCCATGAGGGGATCAGATCGGCCCAGACGATCTCTGGGAATTTCCACCACAACACTCCGAGCATGAGAAGACTGACAGCGATACGGAGGGGGAGAGCCCATCGGCGGCGTCGTTCTCGCCCGGTGCCGGCGGTTTCGACGGCGTCGATCAGGCCTTCGACGGAAACGGACGCAATCTCGGCAAGCCCCGGTTCTTCCCCATCACCGTCGAAACGACCGAAGGTGGTCGGTCGATGGGGATCGCTCATCTTGTGAGTCTACGAACGGTCGCAGAGTAGATCGGGACTGTCGCGATCATGGTTCCACAAAGCGATATCGCCAGTACGATACGCCGCTAAGCGCACCACCATCCCGCAGCACACACTTGGAGTCAATGCAGATGATTGAACAATTAGTTCTCGAAGAAGTTCTCGGTGTGGCAATGCGCACTGGTGGCGAATTTGCCGAGGTCTTTGCAGAAGATCGGCGTAATGCGTCCGCAGTTCTCGATGACGGCCGTGTCGAGGAACTCACGTCAGGTCGTGATCGCGGCGCTGGCATCAGGGTCGTTGTTGGCGACACGACGGGATTTGCGCACACTGCAGATCTCACCGAGGCGGGACTCATCGCTGCTGCCGAAGCTGCTGCAGCAGCTGCTCGTGGTGGCGGTGGTGGCACCAATATCGTTGCGCTTGATCGTCGATCAGCGTCACGCGGTTATGACATCGAGACCTATCCCGGAGACGTTCCAAAAGCGCGCAAAGTCGAACTGCTTGGGCGAGCGAATGATGCTGCTCGTGCAGTTGGTGGTGCTATCTCGCAGGTGTCGGTGAGCTATGGCGATAACCGGCGTCACATTTTGGTTGCCAACTCCGACGGACTGTTCGTCGAAGACGACACTGTTCGTACCTTCTTTGCGGTGAGTTGTGTCGCAACTGGTGATGCAGGGATGCAGACCGGTCGCGAGAGTGTGGGTCACACAATTGGCTTCGAAATGTTTGACATGTACGACGTCGACCAGTTGGCGCGCAATGCCGCCGATCGAGCGCTTACGAAATTGGCTGCTCGTCCTGCTCCGAGCGGTCAGATGCCCGTTGTCATTGGTAGTGGCGGCGGAGGTGTGTTGTTTCACGAGGCCTGCGGGCACGGTCTCGAGGCCGATCTCGTTGCCAAAGGTGCATCAGTCTTCCGTGGGCGGGTGGGGCAACAAGTTGCGTCGAAGGGCGTCACTGTGGTCGACGACGGAACGATGGAACGCGAGTGGGGAAACATCGCGGTCGACGATGAAGGAAATCCCGCGCAACGCAACGTGCTTATCGAAGACGGAGTGCTCACCGACTACATGTGGGATCACCTCCGTGCTCGAAAAGAAGGTCGTCGCAGCTCAGGTAATGGCCGTCGACAGAGTTACCAAAATCTGCCGATGGTTCGTATGACGAACACTTACCTCCTTGCCGGCGAAGAAGATCCGGAATCAATCATCGCTTCGACGCCTAAGGGCGTGTACGTCAAGCATCTCGGTGGCGGACAGGTCAATACCGCTACCGGCGATTTCGTATTTGGTATGACCGAGGCCTATCTCATCGAAGACGGAAAGATCACTGAGCCGTTACGCGAAGGAAACCTCATCGGCAATGGCCCTGAGGTCCTGCAACGTATTGATGCACTCGGCAATGACTTTGCTATGGGACCTCCAGGAACCTGCGGCAAAGACGGACAGGGCGTTCCCGTCGGCGACGGCGTTCCCACACTTCGCGTGTCTTCACTCACTATTGGTGGCACCGCCGCATGAGCGAAGATCTTCTGGCGATTGCCGACCGGGTGGTTGCAATGGCAAAACCTGGGGAACAGATCGAAGCGGTTGTGGTTCGCGGCACCGAGACCGAAATCAGGGTCTTTGGGGGAGATGTCGAGTCGCTTTCATCTGCGCAGTCGCAGGGCGTAGGTATCCGCATCGTCGTCGACGGTCGCCAAGGCTTTGCCTATGCCGGAAGTCTCGATGAATCTGCCATTGCAGAAACCTTGGCCGACGCTCGCGACAATGTGAGCTTCGCAACGTTCGATGAATTCGCAGGTCTCGCCGAACCAGACGGCGTCGTGATTCCTGTCCTCGATCTTCATCGCGAGGCAATGGTCTCGTTTGCTACGGCCGACAAGATCGCATTGGCAATTGAACTCGAACGAGTTGTGATGGCTGCCGATCCGCGCATTTCGGGAATCGAGTCAGCCGAATACGCCGATTCAATTTCGGAAGCGGCCATTGCTTCAAGTGCGGGTATTCGCACGGCCGGAAGCGAGACCAGTTGTTTTTTGGCGACATACGCCATGGCGACTGAAGGTGACGAAACGCAAACCGGATTTGGTTTTTCGGTCGGCCGCGAACCATCCGATCTCACACCATCGGCAGCGGCAATCGAGGCGGCTGAGCGAGCGACCCGCATGCTTGGAGCGGTGCAACCTCCCAGCGGTCGGCTCACAGTCGTTCTCGATCCATGGGTCACGGCGCAGTTCCTCGGAATTTTGGGTCACACCCTCGATGGTGAATCGGTACTCAAGGGACGTTCGTTGTTCGCGGAGCGACTGGGCGAGTCCGTTGGCTCGTCTCTCTTGACGCTCATCGACGATCCCACTGATGTCCGATCATTTACCGCAACCGATGCCGATGGCGAAGGTCTCGCGGCTCGCCGAAATGTGCTGATCGAAAACGGTGTCCTGCAGAAATTTGTGCACAACGCCTATTCGGCTCGGCGCGCCGGAACGGTAAGCACCGGAAACGCTGTTCGTGGATTTAAAAGCACCCCATCGGTGGGCTGCTTATCGGTTTCGCTTGTTCCAGGCATTTCTGAACCGGCCGCGCTTATCGCCGGGATCGACGATGGTGTGTTGGTGCAGGAAGTCTCGGGCCTTCACTCGGGTGTGAACCCGGTGAGCGGCGACTTTTCTACCGGCGCCGAAGGTCTCCGTATCCGCAATGGTGAATTGGCAGAACCGGTGAGGGAATTCACAATTGCCTCAACGTTGCAGAAAATGCTCCGTGACGTTCAAGCCGTTGGAAGCGATCTCCAGTTCTTGCCGATGAACGCCACTGGCGTTTCGCTCGTCGTTGCCGACCTCACTGTTTCCGGCTCGTGAGTTTCGAACCGCCCGATCAGGAATCTGCTGATCTTCTGGCGCTCGCCCAGTCGGTGGCTGCGAAGGCGAACGCCGGTGAACAAGTCGAAGCATTTGTAGCGCGATCTTCTTACACGACAGTGCGCGCACATGGTGGTGAGGTTGAGTCGTTCACGTCTGCAGTGAGTGCGGGTATTGGTATCCGGGTTGTGAGCGACCACCGTCAGGGATTTGCCTGGGCCGGAACACTCGAGGCCGATGCCATCGCAGACGCGCTGGCCGAAGCTCGAGACAATGCACCATTCGCCGAACCTGATGAATGGGTTGGTCTTGCCGAACCCGATGGAATCGTGCCAGTTCCTTTCGATGCGTTCGATCCATCGGTGGCTTCGATGCCAGCCTCGCAAAAAATCGATCTCGCACTCGAACTCGAACGGATGGTTCGCGATGGCGACTCAAGAATCACCGGTGTTCGCGTCGCAACGTTCTCTGATTCCTCGTCGCGCTTTGCGGTAGCAACAAGCACGGGTATTGCTGGTGCCGGACGGGGGGCGTGGTGCTCGATGAGCGCGTTGGCGCTCGCCGAAGATGGGGACGAGACCTATACCGGCGGAGGATCAACTGTCGGTTTCCGGCCCGAGGACCTTGACCTCGCCGAAGCTGCTGACGATGCGGTATTGCGGGCGACAAGACTCTTCGGAGCAAAGCCAGTTCCGTCGCAGCGAGTCACGATCATTCTTGAACCCCGAATGGCGGCGACGATTGCCAGCCTTCTTGGTTCCACCCTCACCGGTGAACGCGTACTGAAGGGTCGCTCGCCGTTTGGCGATCGCATCGGCGAGGCGATCGCGTCGCCAATGCTCACACTTGTCGACGATCCCACCGACCATCGTTCCTATGCGGCCGACATGTTCGACGGGGAGGGTCTGGCCTGTCGCCGAAATCAACTCGTTGTCGATGGCGTTCTCCAGGGATTTCTCTATGACAGTGCATCTGGTCGGCGCGCTGGGCGACCAAGTACGGGTTCAGCGGTCCGTGGCGTGTCGTCGACGCCTGCTGTCGGTTGCCAAGCGTTAGCGGTAGCGCCGGGTGCAGGCTCATTCGATTCGTTGCTCGCCGACATCGACACTGGCGTGTACTTGCAAACGATGACGGGACTCCATTCGGGCGTGAACCTCGTGAGCGGCGATATTTCTGTCGGCATCGAAGGACTCATGGTCCGCAACGGGCAATTGGCGGAACCAGTTCGCGAAGTCACTATCGCTTCGACATTGCAGCGGATGCTGCTCGACATTGTTGCCATTGGTGCTGACGTGGAATGGCTGCCCGGTGGAACCGGTTGCCCAACAATGGTGATTGCCGATCTTTCACTCGGTGGCTCCTGAGCCCAAGCGTTAGATCGTTGCGGTAATCAGCAGACCGATGCTGGCGGCAGCAACAACGAGGCGTTCCCAGCCGAAGACAGCCAAGCTGCGCGTTTGTAGCCACGAGACCATCCACTTCACCGCGAGTGCGGCGAAGATAAATGCGAAGAGCAAACCCACGAGCGGATTGAACCATCCATATGCGTCGATGACGGTCGACCCGTTCTTGGCCGTTTCGTAAAGCGTCGCTGCACCGAGCGTCATGAGGCCTAGAAGGAAACTGAATTCGACTGCTGCGGCGAGAGTGGCGCCAACTGCAAGCGCAGCAAGAATCGTTACAAGGCTTCGACTTGTACCTGGCCACATAGCGAGTACCTGCGCACAGCCGATGATGAGCGCCTGCTTGGGTCGTAAATGGGTGATCGACATCCCTGGACGGTCGGCCTTGATCTTGGGTGCAAGGAAAAGAATGAGCAGGCCACCGACAATCCACGCGCCAACCACGGGGCCCACATTGAGCAGATGACTTTTGATCGGCTTCTCAATTGCAACGCCGATAATCACCGCAGGGATAAATGCAATCACGAGCGAAATGAGGAGATTGCGGCCGTCGGCGTCGCGACCGAAGAGGCCACGGATGATTGATTCAAGGCGCTTTCGGTACAGAACAAGCACTGCCAGAATCGCTCCGAACTGAATAGCGATTGCGTAACTATCGGCAGCATCTTTTGTTGCGTCGGTGTCACCAATGCCAAGAATTCGCTGTGTGACAACTAGATGACCAGTGGAGCTGATGGGAAGGTATTCGGTAACACCTTCAACAGCGCCAAGAATTATGGCTTTCCAGGTGCTCATTTGGTTCTTCGCCGCGGATTGTTCTTCGGGCGTCAATTGCGTTGACGTGGCAAGTGCGGCACTTGCGGCATTTGCTTTTGGTGTTCCACTAAAGGTGTGGAAGATGCCAATAGCGAGAAGGGAGATGAGTAGTGCGCTAAGGAGATGACGTGCGCGTCGCTTCGGTCGGAATACCTCGATGTGATGCACAGCTCGACGTTACAGCGCTCGAAGCCAAAGGTAAGTGAAGCTTAGTTCGTAAGCGCAACGAGCACGCTGGCACTAAGAAGGGCCCGCGCGACGCTTGAAGCATCTCGGGGATCAACCCCGACCATGAGGGACTTTTCGTTGACTGCGACAACAACAGCTCGATCAGCGACGCGCGCCGAAGGTCCAGCTCCCCGTGCTGCGCTCGTTGTGACGTCTGAGGGAGCGAAAAGAGTGACGTAGTCACCGAGTTTTACGATTGGGGTACCCGCATCTACTGGAATCGCGAACGCAACCGAATTTTCGTCGAGGAGGGCCGCTGAGCCAGACGTACCTCCGCCAGTGAGCCGACGTTCAATAACGGTTTCGTCACGTGCGATCGGGCGTATGACTGTTCGCCCAACCGGAGAGTCGGCGACATCGTTGGGAAGCATGATCATTGGGCGCTTCGCAAAGTTGATGTCATCGTTCGTGATGACGTGTCCTGGTTCAAGATCGTTCACAGCGACGGGAACGGTTTTCCGTTGACCCCATGCTGTGGAATCGCGGTCAGCGGTCTGCACCGTTGTTATGGTCCACCACAGCGAAAAAAGTGCAATGCCTGTTGTAATCAGCCAACGCGTGCGGGTGCGTTGAAGGGCACGGCGAAACTTCTCCCACGGCGGATCTTCGGTTTGGGAATGACGCACTTCGACTCCACAGACGGCGCGGCCGGTGGGGGAATGCGATGACGATAGAGAACTCGGTCTCCTATGGGAAGGTCCGAGAGACCCTCTCGGTTACGACGCGCTCGGCGTTGAGGTCGAACCGGAGTCTGAAGAACTGGAGGAACTGCTCGTGGAAGTGGAACTGGAACTAGAACTCGAATCAGAACTCTTCGACGAATCGGAACCGGTGGAGGTCAAAGGGGCACTCGGCGCTGTCGACGGGGTCGAGGAACTTGAAGATCCTCGGGCATCGTTCTTGTAGAAACCGCTGCCTTTAAAAGCGATGCCAACCGATCCAAATTTTTTCTTCAATGCGCCGCCACAAGATGGGCATTCGGTGAGGGCGTCGTCGGTAAATGCCTGCTGGGCCTCAAAGGCGTGGCCGCAGTCTTTGCATTGATAGTCATAGGTGGGCATGAGGAGTCTCCGGCCGGGCCGAGAAAGGACAAGGGGGACCAGTCGCTAGCACTCACTGGTTAAGACTGCCAGCATAGCGAGCCAGCCGATAGCGCCTACAGACGGATTCGGGGCTCCGCGTCATCCGCGGGCTCTGGTGCTTCTACGATGGTGGTACGTCCACGCCGTTCCCGGTCGGACGAGGAGTGGACGTGTCCCGAGTTACAAAAGCCGTTATCCCCGCCGCCGGTCTTGGAACTCGTTTTCTTCCGGCGACAAAGGCGCAGCCAAAGGAAATGCTGCCCGTGGTCGATAAGCCGGCCATTCAATATGTGGTCGAAGAAGCGGTCCGCGCCGGAATCGACGACATCTTGATCATTTCTGGGCGCGGAAAGCGGTCGCTTGAAGATCATTTCGATCGCAATGTTGAACTCGAATCATTCTTGGCGGAGCGCGGTAAAGACGAAGCCCTCGCCGAGGTGCGCAGCATCGCTGAACTGGCCGAAATTCACTTCGTCCGACAAGGCGAGCCCTTGGGGCTTGGTCACGCTGTCTCGATTGCTCGCAAGCATGTTGGTGACAACCCGTTTGTCGTCATGCTTGGCGACGACATTATGGACGACCGTTCCACGGTGCTCACCGACATGATCGGAGTTTATGAAGAACGCGAATGCGCCGTCGTCGCCGTTCAAGAGGTTGCGTCTTCTGAGATTTCGAGTTACGGGTCAATCGATCCCGAGGTGTTCTCTGAAAACCTCGTGCGCTTGCGCGGGATCGTAGAAAAGCCGACCGCTGCAGATGCGCCGTCGAACCTCGCAGTAATGGGTCGCTATGTTTTCACCCCAGAGATTTTTGATGTCCTCGACCAGGTCAAGCCTGGTGTTGGCGGAGAAATCCAATTGACTGATGCGATTGCGTTGCTCCTTGCCGATCATGATGTTTTTGGATGGGTATTCACCCACGGACGCTTCGACATCGGAAATAAACAGGATTACTTGCGAGCAACGGTCGAACTAGCGATCGAACGCGAAGATCTCGGCCCTGAATTTCGCGCCTTTCTTGTCGATTTGGTCGATAAGCGTCTTCGGTGATTACGTTCGACGAAGCCCGAGCGTTTGTGCTTGCCGGTTGTGCGCGAAACGCAACCGAATTGTTGGGCCTGAACGAAGCGCGTGGGTCAGTGACGGCGCAGGAAGTTGTCGCTGCAGAGCAAGTGCCGCCATTCGCAAACACTGCGGTTGATGGCTATGCGGTTCTGGCTGCCGACATCGCGTCGGTACCGACGACGTTGCAGGTAACGGGAACCGTGCGTGCGGGTATGTCAGGGGCTGATTCCCCGGTCGCTCCCGGTTGCGCAGTGCGAATAATGACCGGGGCTCCCGTCCCTCCAGGCGCTGACGCGATCGTGATGGTGGAAGATACCGAAGGGTCGCCAACTGGGGACACGGTGGTAGTGACAGCACCAGCAACTGTCGGTCAACACATCCGACCCGCAGGTGATGACGTCAATCCCGGAGATTCAGTCATTGGTTTTGGAACTGAACTCACTGCGGCGCACCTTGGCGTGCTCGCTACGATCGGCGTCACCGAAATTGAAGTTGTGCGTCGGCCACGAGTTGGCGTGATTTCAACTGGTGATGAGCTTGTCGACGATGGGTCACCCCTCGCTCCGGGGCAGATTCGCGATTCCAATCGTCTGACATTGCGCAAACTTCTCGAATCGCACGGTTTTGAAACCATCGATCTCGGGCTCGCTCAAGACGATGAGCAAGTCATCGAAGCGGCGATGCTTCTGGGTGCGGAGTCGTGCGATGCCATCGTCACCACAGGCGGAGTGAGCATGGGCGACTTCGACTTTGTCAAAGTTGTGCTCGAACGAATCGGCGATATGCGCTGGATGCAGATCGCAATTAAGCCAGCGAAACCGTTGGCATTTGGAACAATTGCTCGGAGCGACAGAACTGCTGTTCCGGTTTTCGGACTCCCGGGCAACCCTGTGTCGTCGATGGTGAGTTACGAACTTTTCTGTCGGCCAGGCCTTCGGAAGATGTCGGGCTTCGCGGAGGATGATCTTGACATCGGGATCGTCTCGGGGGTCCTTGATGCGCCAATGAAACGTCGGTCCGACGGGAAGATTCACTTCGCTCGAGTGGTGTGCGGATGGGACATGGCAACGTCTACCTATCGGGTCCGATCGGCCGGTGCACAGGGATCTCATCAGATGGCAGCGATGGCGGCAGCGAATGGATTAGCCGAACTTCCAGACGGCCCCACCCTCGAAGCGGGCGCCACCGTGCGGGTCAGGCTCCTTCACCCGTAACCTGCACAAATGGCCGCCGAGCATACCCCCCTTGTTGACGGCTTTGGCCGCGTTCATCGCGACCTTCGGATCTCTGTCACTGATCGTTGCAATTTTCGCTGCACCTATTGCATGCCTGTCGAAGGTCTCGACTGGATGGCTCGCGAAGATCTCCTTACCTACGAAGAACTCGCTCGCGTAGCGCGCGTGTGCGTCGAACGCTTCGGGTTTGATGGCATCCGACTCACCGGTGGCGAGCCAACCGTTCGTGCAAACCTGCCGGTTCTCATTGAGCAACTCTCAGGACTCGGCGTCAATCTGTCGCTCACCACGAATGGAACAAGCCTGCCGCATCTTGCTCCGGCGCTTGTTGCTGCAGGACTGCAACGAATCAACGTTTCGCTTGACTCCCTGAAGCGTGATCGGTTCGAACAGATCACACGTCGCGATGAACTCGACAAGGTGCTCGACGGTATCGATGCAGCAACTGAGGCAGGTTTGTCTCCAGTCAAAATCAACTGTGTTGTGATGCGTGGCGTGAACGACGATGAAATTGTGGACTTTGCGCGATTCGGTCGCGAACGCGGTGTCACTGTTCGCTTCATCGAATTCATGCCCCTTGATGCACAAGGGGAGTGGACCAACGAGCAGGTCGTCACCAAAGCCGAGATCGTCGCGGCAATCGGCGACGTCTTCGCCCTAGAACCAGTTGCAGAGCGCGAAAGCGATCCCGCAGCACGTTGGCGTTATGTCGATGGCGGTGGCGAGTTTGGCGTCATTCCCAGCGTCACCGAAGCATTCTGTGAATCCTGTGACCGTGTTCGCCTCACGGCTGACGGAATGCTTCGTCACTGCCTCTTCGCGACACGCGAACTCGATCTACGCACGCTTTTGCGTAATGGTGCGACTGATGACGATCTTGCTGAGGTCATAACGGCTGAAGTTGGCGCGAAATGGGCTGGTCATCAGATCAACCAGGTGCACTTCATTCGACCAATACGGTCGATGAGCCAAATCGGCGGGTAGTGCCCGATACCCGTCGATTATTTGCGCGACTGCGGCGCAAAGCGAATATCGAGAGAGCGCAAATAGGTCTGCAAACCGGCATCTTGAATCGGAATGATCCAAGCCTGCTCGCCTGATTCGTTGAAGTGCGCATGCCACATTCCTGGTGGGGTCACGAATGCGGAATGGGGTTCCCAGTCCACTCGGAGGGGATCAACGATGTCTCCGTTTTCATCGACTGAGCGCCCGACGAGCGTGTAACAGCCGGGGGCGCATGCCCCGACAAGATCAAGAGCGACCGACTGGTGGCGGTGCGGACGTTGCACGGCATCTACAGGAAGTAATCCGTACATTGCCCACAACACATGCGTGACTGTTTGCGTCATGTCATTTGGCGTGGTGTTGAGAAGAATCGAAAGTCGATTGCGATCTGTGGCGTGAGGCGAGGATTCAACGTCGGCAAGTTCGGCCTGCACGCGTTCGGCAGGGAAACGCGTTGGCTCAAAGCGTGCGTGAGTCGGAGCGACACCGAGGTGACGCAGTAGCGGTTCGTCGGTCACCCAGTACATCGTTGTATTGCTCGTTGCTCGATGCGTGCTGGTTGAGTTGGCGGGAAGGACAAAGAAGTCGCCCGTGGCCCAGCTGAGCTCGCGCCCGTTGACGGTCGAGATGCCCGTGCCTGAGATGACGTAATAGAGCTCAGAAGTTGCTACCGGTGAGGTGTTGACAGAATCGCCAGGCGCAATACGAATGAACGACGCGAGCATCGCGGGCGATGTCGCGGGGCCTTCCTTGATCGCCATTTGTGTGGACAGATCGAAGGGGAGGATGCCTGTTGTAACTGCTTGATGTCGCGAGGCTGGGAATCGATCCATCGCTACGGGAGGGATTCGACCAGAACCGATCGGATTCGCGGCTCTCGTGTATTCGAAATACGCCGCCTGTCCGGACCAATCCTCATCGTCGAGGCCATCTGTTGATCCGCCCATCACCAATGTCGGTTCCATCCATCCAGTTTGCCTCTCTCGGGCCGCGGAGGGGTAGAGACCCTAGAATCGGGCCATGTCAGAAAGCGGACTTACACATTTCGATCCACTTGGCCGGGCTCGGATGGTCGATGTCACGCCTAAAGAGGTGACCCATCGACTGGCGATCGCTCGGGGACGAGTTCACATGACTCCCGAGACCGCCTCGCTGGTTGCGCGTGGTGCTATCAGCAAGGGAGATGTCTTGGCGGTGGCTCGGGTGGCCGGGATCCAGGCCTCCAAGCGAACTTCTGATCTCATTCCGCTTTGCCATCCGCTCATGATCGGCGGGGTCTATGTGAACTTTCGCATCGAAGACGATTACATCGAGATCGAAACGCAGGTCGAGACTGTCGACCGCACCGGCGTTGAGATGGAAGCGCTCACTGCATGCTCTGTCGCCGCGCTCACGATCTATGACATGTGTAAGTCCTCGGACCGTTCGATGACGATCGGCGAGATTGCGCTTTGGGAAAAGACCGGTGGTCGATCAGGCACGTATCGACGCGATCCCGACGCGTCTTTGGGAGAAGAGGTTCTTGACGGCTCATTCACTGGAAGTACCGAAAGTGACGAAATCAGCCAAGTGTGACTGATTCCTTCAATCCTTGTGATGCCATACAGAGTATGGAAAATTAGGGTTTTTGGGTGAAAGCTCGCTGGAGTTGAGTGGCGGGGCTGTAGTAGAAATGAAACGTTCTCATTCACCCGATAGATGCCTTCCGGCAACCCTTTCGCAACGCGAAACCTGCCAGTGGCTCCGTCCCGACTCTCTCGAGGAAAGCAACAGCATGACAATTCTGGTGTTGTTCGTACTCGCAGTCGTGTGGGCGGTGTATCTCGTTTCGTGGATTCGTTCACGTACGGAACATCATCGCGTGAATTCCATAAGTTCGTTCTCAAACCACCTTTCGATTCTTGAACGCTCCGCGCCTGGTGCTGCGTCGTCGACGGCATCGGTGGCGGCGGGCATCACCCCGCTCCGCGGTAGTGAGTACTTCGCTCCGCATAGGTCCAAGCTTTCACCGCAGAAGAAGCGTCGTCGTGACATCCTCGTCGGCCTTGCCGGTGCCACGGGTGTGACGCTTTTGGGTGCTTTTGCCTTTGGTGGGCTCATGATCGTTCTCTTTGTGCTCTGCCTCGGGGCATTTGGTGGCTATGTCGTGCTGCTGGCCAATGTCCAGAAGCAGAAACTTGAGCGCCAGGCCAAGGTTCGCTACATGCGCGAAACGGGTGGAGTCGCTCCGGGTCAGGCATCGACATCTCAGGCTGCATTCGACGAAGCCGGCGGCGCGCCGCTGCCTCGGATGTTCGTCGTAGGTGGCAACTGAACCATTCGGTTCGTCGATTCCGTGGTGGTTCAGGCTGTCCGGTAGATTGACGACCCCTGCGGGGGTGTAGCTCAGTTGGCTAGAGCGCTACGTTCGCAACGTAGAGGTCGGGAGTTCGATTCTCCTCACCTCCACCGCATTGGCCCGGTCCTTGTGACCGGGCCTTTCTCTTTGTGACACCGGGTTTAAATCTCACTGTGCCCATTTGGGTGACGGGGCATTAGCGTTTACGTCATGCCGAGATACCTCTCACGAACGACAACCGAAGGCCGCAACATGGCTGGGGCCCGTGCGCTTTGGCGCGCCACGGGTATGACCGATGACGATTTTGAGAAGCCAATCATTGCGATAGCGAATTCATTTACCCAGTTCGTGCCCGGTCACGTGCATCTGAAGGACATGGGTCAGCTTGTGGCGCGAGAAATTGAAGCCTCAGGTGGCGTTGCCAAAGAATTCAACACCATTGCTGTCGATGACGGCATCGCCATGGGTCATGGCGGCATGCTCTACAGCCTTCCCAGCCGTGACCTTATTGCCGATTCAGTCGAATACATGGTCAACGCACATTGTGCCGACGCACTCGTGTGTATTTCTAACTGCGACAAAATCACTCCAGGCATGCTCATGGCGGCACTTCGCTTGAATATCCCAGCGATTTTCGTTTCCGGTGGTCCCATGGAGGCGGGTAAGACCCGCCTTGCTGGTTCTGAGGTCAAGGTCGATCTCATTTCCGCCATGCAATCGGCCGGCGATCGAAATGTGAGCGACGAAGACGTCGACCGCGTTGAACGTTCTGCTTGTCCCACGTGTGGGTCGTGTTCGGGCATGTTCACCGCAAATTCGATGAACTGTCTTACTGAAGCACTCGGACTTTCACTTCCAGGTAATGGCACGATGCTGGCGACCCATGCCGATCGTGAAGGGCTCTTCCTTCAGGCCGGTCGCACGATCGTCGATCTTGCCAAGCGTTACTACGAGAAGGACGACGAGTCGGTCCTGCCTCGGGCAATCGCCAACAAGACGGCCTTCGAGAATGCGATGGCGCTTGACGTCGCTATGGGCGGCAGCACCAATACGGTCTTGCACATCCTCGCTGCGGCATACGAAGGCGAAATCGACTTTGTAATGGCCGACGTCGATGCACTTAGTCGTCGGCTGCCGAACATTTGCAAGGTTGCACCTTCTACCGAGAAGTACCACGTCGAAGACGTTCACCGTGCGGGTGGCGTGCCCGCAATTCTCGGGGAACTTGAGCGCGCCGGTCTTATCGACGCAACGGCGCCGACGGTGCACAGCTCTTCGCTGAAGGCGTCACTCGATCAGTGGGACATCATGCGCGATACGTGTACGGCCGAAGCACGCCATTTCTGGAGTGCTGGTCCGGCCGGTATTCCAACTCAGGTTGCGTTCAGCCAAGACACCCGTTGGCCATCGCTCGATGATGACCGTGAAAACGGTTGCATCCGTTCGGTTGAACATGCGTACTCAACCGAAGGTGGCCTCGCTGTTCTCTTTGGAAACCTTGCGGTCGATGGTTGCATCGTGAAGACCGCTGGTGTCGACGAATCTATTTTCAAGTTCTCCGGTACCGCACGCGTCTACGAAAGTCAGGACGCTGCCGTCGAGGGCATCTTGGGCGAAGAAGTTGTCGCTGGCGATGTAGTTGTCGTTCGCTACGAAGGTCCTAAGGGTGGACCGGGCATGCAAGAGATGCTTTACCCGACGACCTACATCAAGAGTCGAGGATTAGGTCAGGAATGTGCACTTCTTACCGATGGTCGATTCTCGGGGGGCACCGCAGGGCTTTCGATCGGGCACGTGTCGCCAGAAGCCGCCGAAGGTGGCCTCATCGGGTTGGTTCAAACCGGCGACGTCATCACGATTGATATTCCTGCTCGTTCAATCACGCTCGATGTTTCTGATGAAGAACTCGCGAAGCGTCGAGTGGCCGAGGAAGCACGCGGAGCCGACGCGTGGACCGCAACCAACCGAGACCGTGTCGTCTCGCAGGCATTGCTGGCCTACGCCGCACTTACGACGTCAGCCGCACGCGGCGCCGTTCGTGACCTGTCTCAGTTGCGCCGCGACTGATTCGGGGCGAGCGTTACGCCCCGGTGAATTGCTGAACTAAACGAGATCGGTACAGTTTCCCAGCGTCACTGCGGGGGAGTTGGTCCACCACAAAGATTCTCTTTGGGGTTTGTTGAGAACCCAGTTGTTCCCTGCAGAAAGCGATCGTTGCTTCGATTGCCTTTTCGGGATCGACGCCGGACGGCAGGACGATTGCGGCCGCGACAATCTCGCCGAACTCTTCATCGGGAAGTCCAAACGCGGCTCCATCCATCACGCCGGGAGCGGTTGCAAGTGCCTCGTCGATGCGGGCCGGGTAGATGTTGACGCCGCCGCTGATGATGCACTCGGCAGTTCTGCCGGCGAGATAAAGGTAACCATCGGAATCGATATGGCCTCGGTCTCCAACGGTGTACCACTGACCGCTTTCGTCATAGGTCGCTTCTGTTTTTTTGTCGTCTCCGTGGTAGCGGAACGCCGTGGCGCTAAAGAACCACACCGTGCCCACCTCGTCGGTATCGGCCGGAGAGCGATCGTCGCGTCGAATGCAAAGTCGGGACGGATCAATGCGACCAACACTGCCTGGATGCGCGAGCCACTCATGGGGTGTGATCCATGTCCCCGGTCCTTCGCTCGCTGCGTACATTTCGTGAATAACAGGGCCGAACCAATCGAACATGGCTTGTTTCGTTGCGACCGTGCATGGGCCCGCTCCATGCAGAACAAATCGCAGGCTCGAGATATCGAATGATTGCCGCTCGGGTACCGCCAGCATTCGATTGAACATGGTTGGCACAAAGAAGGCGTGGGTAATGGAGTAACGATCAATGAGTTCGAGAACTTGGAGCGGCTCGAATCGGCTTGTGACGATGACGGTGACCCCAGCACCGAGCGGCCACTCGAGACAGATACGGCTTGGCCCAGAGTGATACAGGGGAGCGGTGCACAACATGGAGTCGCCGTTATCGCCGTGCATGTCGAACATGCCCACCATCGCTTTACCGGCAGCGGCCGCGGCAGCCGAAGGCTGAGGGGAGTGGCGGACGCCTTTTGGTCGACCGGTAGTGCCCGAGGTGTAGATCATTTGTGTCCCGCGTTGACGAACGGGAGCGGGAGAAGGTGAAGACGTGAGCGCGTCGGCCCACGGGAGAAAACCTTCGATCGAGTCGCCGATAGAGATACGAAGAGTGATGGCGTCTGGGGCACTGCTCGCTTGGTGAGCAAAGACGGATTCGGCAACGAGGGCTCGTGCGCCCGAATCAGTGAGGACGTACTGCACGTCGTCGGTTTCAAGATGCCAGTTGACTGGGAGCAGTGTGAGACCAGCGCGCAGCGCTGCTTCGTAACTGATCATCCACTCGGGTCGATTGGTGGAGAGCACCGCAACCACGTCACCTGGTTCAAGCCCATGAGCGACAAAAGCTGCTGCAAGTGCGTCAACCGACGATTCAAGTTCGCCGTAAGTGATCGTCTCGCCGTCAGATGTGACAATCGCTGGTCGATTGGGATCGCGCTGAGCGATTGCTGAGATCTCGCGCCCAACTGCATGGAGTTCTTCGTCGATCACGTGTGGTCCTCGCTAATTGGTGCGGATCGCCCCGGTTTCTGATGGTAGGCCGTTCGCCCGGCGTTTCTTGGTTTGCAGAACTTGATCAATCGCTTCTTGCTGATCGCCGAGCCACTGCATCGGGTGGTGCGCCCGGTGTAGGGGTTTCCCAAACACTTCGGGCTGCTTCTTCGTTAATGTCAGCCACTATGACATTGACGCTGAATAGTAGGTCCGACCTCGTTGAGCCAGCAGCACGATTGTTGGCCTCAGCTATTGATCTTGGTGACGGGGGGACGGCGGAGCAGCGCCGGATTCTTGAACTGGTTGTGCACAACATTTGGCATCGTCCTGATATCGATGTCACGTCGCTTGAGGCAATGAGTCTCGAGGAAGCAGAGGTTTTTCGTTCCGACGAGGTCGTTCACCGTCGTTTGCGCATGTTCCTTGTGTTGCTCGAACTCTGTCGTCATCCGCTCTCAGAGGAACAGGTCGTTCGGGTTGATGCATACGCGTCAGCGATCGGAGAGATCGATGACACGGGGCTTAAACTTGCACGCGAGCTAGTTAGAGAATCTCATGAAGATGCAGCCGATCATTTCTGGCTTGCTTGGTCTTCGGCGAGAATCAAGCTCAGTGAAGCGGTGCTTCTTGAGCGGTACGAGCGGATCGGCGCGGTAGATCCTGAACTCGTGGCAATGCTGAAACGGCTGGTTGAACTCCCGCGTGGGACCCTTGGTCGCGAGTACGTCGAGTTCTACATGGGATACAAGTTTCAATTTCCTGGCGAAGGCGTTGACAATCCCGCCTTCTTTGTTGGCCACGACATGACCCATCTCATCGCTGGGTTCGGTCCGACTGGCCCGGAAGAAGTTGCACTTTCGGCAATGCAGCTGGCCATGAACGATTCAGATGAGCACTGGATGGTTTTTCTCACATCAATCGCTGCCTATGAAGTCGGAATCAGTTCAGGCAAGACCGATTTCGCAGCCAAAGATGGAGTTCTTACGAGAGAAGGTGCCCCCGAACTCGTCTTCGAAGGATTCGAGCGCGGTTCCAAGTGCTCCGGAGACTTCTCAAGGGCCGACCATCTCTCGATGGCACACTTACCGATTTCTGAGATTCGTGAGATGTATTCGGTCCCCGCTCCGTCGTCGCCGTTTCCACCCTTCATCGATTAATTCGCACAAGGTGCAAAACGAGCAAAGGCCCCGCCGAAGCGGGGCCTTTGTACTGCAGAACTGAAGTTGATCAGGAGAGACGCTCGATGATCATCGCCATGCCCTGACCGCCACCGATGCACATGGATTCCATGCCGATGGTGCCGCCGGTGTCCTCAAGGCCGTTGAGGAGCGTGGCCATGATGCGTGCGCCGCTCATGCCGAAGGGGTGACCGAGAGCAATTGCGCCACCGTTCACGTTGAGCTTGTCCCAGCTGATGCCGAGGTGCTTGGCCGACGGAACAACCTGTGCCGCAAATGCCTCATTGATCTCGACGAGGTCAATGTCGTTGATGCTCATGCCAGCGCGAGCCATGGCCTGACGGCAGGCTTCGACCGGGCCGAGGCCCATGATCTCGGGATTGAGTGCGCTGACGCCCGAGGAAATGATTCGGGCGATAGGAGTGAGGCCGAGTTCCTTGGCCTTGGTGTCACTCATAACGATGACAGCAGCGGCGCCGTCATTGAGCGGGCAGGCGTTGCCGGCGGTGACAGTTCCGTCCGGACGGAACACGGGCTTGAGCTCACTGAGCTTTTCCTTCGTGGTTCCGGCGCGGATGCAGTCATCCTGTTTGATGACAACCGGGTTGCCATCGGCATCGACGGTGTGGATCGGCGTGATCTCACGTTCGAAGAAGCCGCGCTCAAGGGCTGCAGTTGCACGCTGTTGTGACTGTGCTGCGAATTCGTCTTGCTCTTCGCGTGAGACGTTTTCGAACTGAGCAACATTTTCTGCGGTCTGACCCATGCCGAGGTAGTAGTCGGAGATGCCAGCGGCGAACGGCGCCCAAACTGGAGCACCACCCGTTGCACGCTCGGCGGTGCGAGCTTCAGCTGCACCCATGAGCGGGTTGTGTGTGCCTGGCATGCCATCGGACATTCCGAGACCGAATTGGCTCACGGTTTCAACGCCAGCGGAGACGAAAATGTCACCCTCGCCAGCCTTGATCGCGTGTGCAGCCATACGAATGGTTTGGAGTGACGAGGAGCAGTAGCGGTTAACAGTGACGCCGGGGATGTGACCCATGCCTGCGAGTTCCGAAACAACTCGAGCAATGTTGTAGCCCTGCGCGCCAGCAGGCTGTGCGCAGCCGAGCATGATGTCTTCGACAAGTGTTGGGTCAAGGGAGGGGACCTTGTCGAGCGCAGCGCGAATGATTGTGGCGGCGAGATCGTCAGGGCGAACCTGGGTGAGTGAACCCTTATGGGCACGACCGATTGGTGAACGGGCGGTCGAAACGATGACTGCTTCGGGCATGACAGCTCCTTGGTGCACAGAACGCCGGACGGTTCCGGCGGGGCGGGTCAAACTGAACCCTTGGTCGGCATTGTCTATCGCAAGGAACCTACTGAGCGGTAACTACAGGGGATAAGGCGTGCGGGACGCGTGGTCGTGGGGTAGAACCGTCCTCTCCCTTCTCCCCGAAAGGCCTTGTCCGCTCTGAGCGGCGAAGGGCCAAGGTGAATCACATGGCACTTGATCTGCGAACCCTGATCGACCCAAGCACCACCGCAGTGGTGACCTCTGAATGCCAGAACGGGGTGCTTGGCCCTGAAACCTCACTGCCGGCGTTGGCCGACGCCGCTCGTGTTCAGGCGATTCCGAATGGGGCCCGGTTGCTGCATGCAGCCAGAGTCGCTGGAGTGCAAGTTGTGCACGCGGTGTTTTGGCGTCGTCCCGACTATCGCGGTGGCAACACCAATGGCCGATTGTTCGTTGCGATGCAGAAACATGGAGCAGTTGCCATGGAGCCGGGCAGTCATCTCGCAATGCCGATCGACGAATTTTCTCATTCTCCTGACGATCTGATTCTCGGTCGCTACCACGGACTTGATCCCATCGGCGGCACCGATCTCGATCCAGTTCTGCGAAATCTGGGAATTCAGACTGTTGTCGTCATTGGCGTGTCAGTGAACGTTGCGCTCCTAGGACTTTCGATTGGGTTGGTTAACAACGGCTATCAAGTTGTTGTCCCGCGCGATGCGGTTGCGGGCATACCTGCTGACTATTCCGAGACGTTGCTTGACAACACCTATCAAATGATTTCGACGGTGGTCACCACAGACGATGTCATCAACGCATGGTCGTGAGTCTGAATCTGTGTAAGGCGGAGTCGTGACCGATCAGCCGAGTCCAGACGGAGACCGTCAGCTTGGACGCCGCGGTGAAGCAACGAGGCAGCGTTTTCTTAGCGCGATCGCCGAACTTCTCGAAGAAGGCACGTATCGGGAATTAACCGTGGTTGACGTTGCGCGTCGAGCAGGGACCTCACCAGCGACGTTCTACCAATACTTCGCGACTGCAGAAGATGCTGTGCTTTCGCTCGCTGGTGCGACGGTCGATGTTGCCGGTCCAGAGCTTGCGTCACTGATCGAGGTTCGTGATTGGACAGATGCGTTCGGTTGGGAAGCCTCGCTCAGCGTTGCTGATGCCTTCATCGCGTTATGGGAACGGCACCGTTCGATTTTGCGAGTGATTGATCTCGCAACCGATGAGGGAGACCAAAGATTTCGCGACGTACGAACGCGATTACTTGGCGCTCCCGCCGAAGCATTTGTCGTGGTCTTGCGCAATCGACCTGATCGCCAGGTCGTCGATCCGCTGGCTGACGCTGGAGTGCTGGTGTCGATGTTGGCTCACGTCTCTGCCCACATTGAAGGTTTGCAGTCGTGGGGCGCAGATCGTGACGAGTTGCGACGGAGCATGGCTCGAGTCGTATTTCTCACTCTGACTGGTCAGTCGCCACCGGGGGATTGATCGCTAGGCGATTGAGTGGCGTCAGACCGAGCTCGATCGGCGATTGATCCCCGCCGAAACAGCGCCCAAAGGCAGAGTCCTGAAGCGGCGGCGACGGCGACGGCGATGAGCGGCCACGGCGCAGACGAGGCGGCGAGCGCGCCGGCGAGGAGGTTCATGTCAATACGCTAGAGGTGCTGTGCTGGTCATGGTGACGCGTGGCCGGTACTTTGCGAACGCACGACTTTGCGAACCCGTCGATCTGAGGCAGCACGATGAAGATTTCTGTTGGACTTCCGACCCACCATGTGGATTCCCCCGACGAATGGTGCACGGCGAAGGCCATTACCGAAATGGCGCAGGCGTCAGAGGCTGCTGGAGCCGACGCGGTATTCGTTACCGATCACCCAGCCCCCGATGTGACCTTTATGGCCAGAGGCGGCCACCACGCTCTTGATCCGTTCGTGGCGCTGACGGTGGCTTCGACGGCGACAACCGCACTTCGACTTCACTTCAATCTGGCAATCCTCGCCTACCGCAATCCCTTCACTACGGCGAAAGCGATTGCAACCCTCGATGTCATCTCCAATGGTCGAGTCATTCTCGGAACGGGTGCTGGATACCTTGCCCCCGAGTTCGCTGCGGTTGGTGGCGACTTTGATCAACGTAATGACGTCACCGACGAATCCATTCGGGCGATGAAGGCAATTTGGTCGGGTGAACCGGTAACTATGAGCGGACTGCACTTTGACGCCGTCGAAACGATTGCACTTCCGCTGCCAGTACAACAGCCAGCACCACCAATTTGGATCGGCGGCAACTCAAATCGCGCCATCCGCCGCTCGGTTGAACTGGCTGACGGTTGGAACCCGATGCCCAGTCCCGCGCGGGCAAGTCGGATGCTGCGCACGCCACCAATCGAAACGATCGATGACCTTGCCCGGCGAATCGGCGACCTCCATGCGGCTTCGGAAAAAGCAGGACGAGAGATTCCTCCTGAGGTGATTTTCACTCCGATCGGTTATGACCTCTTCAGCGGATCGTTCCCCAATGCCGCGCAGTTCGTCGACGATATTGCGGCGTATTCCGCAATTGGAGTGAGCGCACTCACGATCAACCTCCCGGGAACCACGCGCTCCGAATGGATCGAAAGTGTTGGTTGGTTGGGTGCGAAAGTTATCGCCAACATTGATTCGTGAACATCGGTGACCAACGAAGCGGCAACGACATCGAGCGAAATTGAACAAGCAGTTGCGGTGTTGCGCGCTGGTGGACTCGTGGCGTTTCCAACCGAGACGGTCTACGGACTCGGTGCCGATGCTTCGAATGATGCCGCAGTAGCCCGCGTGTTTTCGGTGAAAGGTCGTCCGACCAATCACCCACTGATTGTTCATCTCGCCGACGCCGGGCAACTTGATGATTGGGCGGCCGACGTCAGTCCCACCGCCCATCTCTTGGTCGATGCGTTCTGGCCTGGACCACTCACGCTTCTTGTTGAACGTTCATCGTCGGTTTCGCTTGCAGTAACTGGAGGTCGGTCAACCGTTGGCCTTCGCGTTCCTGATCACACCGTTGCTCTTGAACTTCTTCGAGCATTTGGTGGAGGAATTGCTGCTCCATCGGCAAATCGGTTCGGTCGGGTGAGTCCTACGACTGCAGCTCATGTAGTGGCCGATCTCGGCGACGACGTGGATCTCGTTCTTGATGGAGGCGCTTGTCGCGTTGGAGTTGAGTCAACGATCGTCGATCTCACAGGAGAAGTTCCCGTTGTGCTCCGGGCGGGTGGCATTTCAATCGACCGATTAGAAGAAGTGCTCGGTCATGTTGTAGAGGTGCACGTCAGCGCAGAACCTTCAAAGGGTGGAGCGCGCGCTCCAGGGATGCTTGAAGCGCATTACGCGCCAGACGCTCGCATCGTCGTTTCGAGCGAACACGATGTGATCAATGCGGTGAATGCCGCGCTGGCGGCGGCGACTGGTCGAGTCGGTCTTCTGGCTCCATCAGTCCTTGTCGGCTTATCCGAAGACGTTGTTGAACTTGAACCAGCAGGGACTGCCGATGACTATGCCGCAGTTCTCTATTCGCGACTTCGTCAGGCAGACAGGCTTGGCCTATCAGTTCTTGTTTGCGTACCGCCACCGAATGTTGGTCTTGGACTCGCGGTGAACGATCGATTGCGGCGCGCGGCTGCATCGTCGATGTAACGATCTTCGTCAAACAACGGTGACTGTTCGTTTGTGCCAGCCGGTGTAGCCGTCGATGGGACGCGGGGTGGGTTCGCCCGTTTGCACCTGGCCGTCGGCGGAATGGCATCGCACCGCGATCTCATGACTTCCTTTGGGTGCGTCCCAGTCGTAGAACCACTGGCGCCACATGCCGCCAGAGATCGAATCGCCTAACTCTGCTTTGTTCCAGTCGCCGTTGATCTGAACATCAACCTGAGAAACGCCTGAGTTAGGTGCCCATGCGACCCCGGCGATGGTCACGATTCCTTCGGAGGGTTTGGTCTCTTCTTGTGGAACATCGATGCGGGACGAAAGTTTGATTGGGCCATTCTTGGCCCAGCCTTGGTCGATCCAATAGCCGTTGACCTCGCTCCATCCGGTGAGTTGGATCGAATCGAGCCATTTGGTCGAGGACACATACCCGTAGAGGCCTTCGACGATCAGTCTTGCTGGGAATCCGTTTTCTCGCGGAAGGGGAACACCGTTCATGCCGATGGCAACGAGAGCGGAGCGACCGTCGTAAGCGGCTGCCGTGGGAAAGCCTGCGGTGAACCCATCGACGGAAATTCCCAGAACCTGTTCGCCTGCGGGATCGACGCCGGCACGATCGAGGAGCGTCCGCAACTCGACGCCTTGCCAAACAGCGGTGCCGATGAGGTTGTCGCCGACTCGATTCGAGACGCACGCAAGTGTGACGGGAGCCTCGACCTGTTCCATTGCAAGCAATTCCTCGTAGCTGAACGAAAGCGGCGTGCGAACCTTCCCCTTGATTTTGAGACGCCACGCGTTGAGGTCAACGTTCGGAACGCTGAAGGCCATATCGATACGGAAGAACTCTGCGTTTGGTGTGATGAGCGGTGTGAGTCCGTTGATCTCGAGATCAGTTACCGACGACAGCGCTCTCGTTTGAGTGGGCAGCGTGCTGGCCGGCGAGGGCAGCGTTACTTCAGGACCCGCTCCGAGCCCCGTGGTGCCCTTGGCGCCTCCTGAGGTGAGGACCTTTGTGCCGACCACGGCGACTGCCGCTCCAGCGGCAGCGACACCCGTCCATCGGAGGAACGAGCGTCGTGTGCCCGCCACGCGCTTATTGGATCGTGGTGGGGAAGGTGATGGGCCGTCGGGTTTTTGCTCGTCCATTTCACTAGTCAACCTCCTACGGGGTGGTTCGCGATGGTCAGGGGGGACAAGGGCTCAGCGAGGTCGTCCCCCGACTCCCTACCGACCGGTCGGTAGGCTACCGTTTCCCTTTTCTGGCCCCCGCAGAAAGCGTCATCGTGGACGAAACCGGCAACTCTGAGGCCCATCAATCGGCGATTGCCTACGAGCGCCCACCCGACGAGCAAGTGAACTGGGTGAGTTCCATCCCGTTTCTGGCCGTCCATGTGGTCGCAGTTTTAGGCACGATCATCTTTGGGGTCACTCCGGTGGCTCTTGGGTTGTTCATCGTCATGGTGTGGGGACGAATCTGGTTCATTACCGCGGGCTACCACCGGTATTTCGCGCATCGTTCGTTCAAGACGAGTCGGGCATTCCAGTTGTTCCTGGCGATTGGCGGTGTGATGTGTGTGCAAAAGGGCCCGCTTTGGTGGGCGGGCCATCATCGCGAACATCACCGCACGAGCGACACCGAAGACGATGTGCACTCACCGCTCAAGGGATTCTGGTGGAGTCACGTTGGTTGGATCCTTTGCGACAAATTCACCGAACCTCCCCTCGAACGCATCAAAGATTTCGCAAAGTTCCCTGAGCTTCGATTTATCGAGAAGTGGAACGGCACGTTTGCTTGGCTTACAGCGCTCCTTTGTTTTTTGATCGGTGGCTGGTCAGGTTTGTTCTTTGGATTCTTTATGGGAACAGTCGTGTTGTGGCACAACACGTTTCTGGTCAACTCAGTTGCTCATGTTTTCGGACGTCGGCGTTATGTCACTGACGACACGAGTCGCAACAACTTCTTGATTGCATTGACGACTCACGGCGAGGGTTGGCACAACAATCACCATCACTACCAAGCATCAGCACGAAACGGATTTTTCTGGTGGGAAATTGATCTCACATTTCAATCGCTGCGCGTACTTTCCTGGCTTCGAATCGTTCGCGATCTCAAAGTTCCGACCAAGAAAATGTTGGCGTCGGATCGCATTGCCGATGGAAATTTCGATGTCGGGATGTACCGAGCAAAAATTGCGCGAGCGAACTATGTCCCTGGCGAAGTTTGCATTGAGAACGTTTGACGGTGGGCGTTAAACGTTCGACGCCGTCGTGGTTAGTCCTGGCGGTGACGTGCGTTCATAAGGCGAACGGTGCCGGTCTTTGAACGGATGACGAGCGACTGGGTAGAGACAAAACCAGCGCTGACGTGAACGCCCTTAAGGAGTTCGCCATCGGTGATGCCGGTTGCGGCGAAGAAACAATTGTCGCCAGCAACAAGGTCGTCGGTGCTGAGCACTTTGTTGAGGTCGTAGCCGCCGGCGATTGCTGCTGCTCGCTCTTCGTCATTGCGCGGCCACAAGCGGCCTTGAAGTTCTCCACCCATTCCCTTGAGCGCGGCTGCCGCGATCACGCCTTCTGGAGTTCCGCCGATTCCGAACATGATGTCTGCGCCTGAATCGGGCCACGCCGTGGTGATTGCTCCGGCAACGTCGCCATCGGGGATGAGGCGGATGCGAGCACCAGCTTCGCGGATTTCAGCAACTAGGTCGTCGTGACGATCACGGTCGAGAACGACGGCGGTGACGTCGCGAATGTCGATGCGTTTTGCTTTCGCAACAACCTTGAGGTTCTCTGTCGCAGAGAGTTCGATGCTGCACAGCCCGACAAGTTCAGGGCCCACGGCAAGCTTGTCCATGTAGACGCACGGACCAGGATCGAACATTGAACCTTTTTCCGACAGAGCGATCACGGCGAGTGCATTGCCGCGTCCCTTGGATGTGAGGCTCGTACCGTCGATCGGATCGACGGCGATGTCGCATTCGGGAGGAGAGCCATCGCCGATGCGCTCGCCGTTGTAGAGCATTGGAGCTTCGTCTTTTTCGCCTTCGCCGATGATGACGGTTCCATCCATTGAGACGGTGCGGAGGGCGAGGCGCATGGCATCGACGGCAGCGCCATCGGCGCCTTCCTTGTCGCCACGGCCCATCCAGCGGCTCGCTGCGAGGGCGGCGGCTTCGGTCACGCGAACGAGATCGAGGGCGATGTTGCGGTCAAGAGGTACATCGGTCATGACCTGACACGATACTGCCTAGGTCCCGCCCGACCGGATCGTCAGACAGGCACAGCGATACCCTGATCCCGTGGTGGCGCTTGCTGAACTTGAACTCTTCTGTTCCCGGCCCCACGCGCCCACTCGCCGCGTGGCGCTGGGCCAAAGCCGTTTACCTTGTGAACCGACTCCGGGCTTTGGAGGGGTGTTGCTTGGCGGAGTTGTCGCCCGGTTTGTGGCCGAGATTGACGAAGAGTTGATCCCCGACGTCAAGGCGCTCACCCACGAGCTCGAAACCGGGCGACGTGTCCCGCAGCCTCGCCTTCGATTTCGGTTGCAGGTCGACACTGTTGGGCTTGACGCTGTTTCTCATCGACTCGTCGGAAATGGCGATGTACTTGCCTTCGAGTTCGATGACCGAGGTGCACCAGAGCAGCAGATCCTCGGAGCGGTCTACGCCGCTGCCGCACTCACGCCATCGCTGCGACGACCAATCATGACTGTCATTCGTCGAGCAATCGCGTGGGGAGGACCAGTTGGTCCTGATTTGATTGCATCGCTGAGTGGTTTTCGCGGCGCGGTTCTCGGTTCGCGGCGCGCTGTTGGCGATCCGGTGCAGTGGGCGTTGAGTTGCCTCGGACTTCCGACGGCAACATCAGCGCCTTCGCCAAAAGATGTGCAGCGAAATTATCGCGAGCGATTGCGCGAAGTTCATCCAGATCACGGTGCGGAAGTAGAAGGCGCGGCGCAACGCATAGCGGAGCTTTCCGAAGCCCGACGAATTCTGATCGGACGATGAGCACCGCAGGAGCCATTCTCTTGGCACCCGGCGCTGGTGCTGACCGCAACCACCACACGCTGTGTGCAGTGGCCGATGCGATGGCCCCGTT
>CAMAYJ010000031.1 GCA_945862505.1 Bifidobacterium breve
GAGGATTGGTACCGGGCATGCGAGGACACCTACCTCGTCGACTGGTATCGAGTGCTCATGGCGCCTTGGCTCTCTCCAACGCGGTCGATTCAGTCTCCCGATGCACTCAGGCGTGGTCTGCCACAGCTCGGATGGCATGCAACCGAGTCCCGTCGCCTCGCCCGTGGACGGGAGCTGCTCACACTTGCCGAACGACATCTGGGCGGCGAGACATTCGAGCAACTGCTTAACCGATTCGGCTGGGGACATAAAGGTTGGCTCGACATCGACGACGTGACCGGAGCGATTGCCAGACTCCGACGTCTCGATCCCCAACAATTTCGCCGTTACCCCGATCTCGTCAGCATCGTGGAGAACGCTTTTGAAGTCTTTGAATCGGCGGCTACCAAGCCCGATCATGTGCTTCTCACCGTTGCTGATTGATCAGGTGCTGCTCAGCAGCGATACCGGCACGTGCACACGCATTGAGCGCGCCAGACAGAAAGCTATGAATTCAGCGCTCTGATCACCGCTGTCGATGATGACTGCAACTCGAGTACATCTGCACCGCCTGAAGTGCGACGTGGCGATACTGGTAGAGCTACCGCTTCGGGAAAAGCATCCTTTATGGTCCAGACCAGGCCCAGCGCATCGAAATATCCGAACGTGGCATCACGCTTCATTCCAGAATCCAAAGAACTAGGGAGTTCCAATAGGTGAAGTGGGTTGCGCTCACCAGCGACCTTGTGCATCAGAGCTGTCAGGAATGATCGTTGCCGTTCTGTGCGTCCAATATCGGCGGTCCCATCAACGCGCCACTTTCCATCGACCAATTCCTCGTAGTACCGACTGCGGACATAGGCGAGGGCCTGAGTTCCGTTGAGCTGGGTCTTTCCCGCCGTTGGGATCGACAATCCCGATTGATCATCTTTCGCCGGGAATGGGACATCGATAGTGATGCCGTCAACGGTGTCCACAAGTTTTCCAAAGCTCACAAAGTCGATTTCGAGGTAGTGATCAACGGGGATCCTGAGCCCCTCCACCGCTTTGATGAGATTGGAGGGACCGTTAGCGAACGTTGCGTTAATGCGTCCCTTCTGTCCGGTCGCTGGATCAGTCACCCACAGATCTCGGGGTATCGATACAAGTTGGGTCGTTGCGTCGTCGACGTGGAGAACCATGATGGTGTCGGTCCGAGCGCCAGATACTTCGCCGGAGAGAAAGGCCCCGGCGTTCGGATCATTGGCTGAAATCCCCGCGCGGGAATCAGTGCCAACGACCAAGTAATTAGTTCCGTTTCGCGAGCCACGAGCACTCAGTGCTGATGCAACATTCACGGTGGAGATTCGCGAAAACTGCCACCAACCAAGCGCTACGACGCCCATCGGAAGCAGAACAATCAACACCGCGCAACCGACAATGGCTGTCCGCAGACGAGGGCGGAACTTTCGCCTTCCACTCACCGGCAGTGATGTGGCGTCCTCGCTGATATTCGATCCCATTGGCGATCCCGAAGTGCCGCTTCCACCTAACGGTTTCGAGCTGCGGCCCAAAATCGGCCGAGTAGGAGCGACCGGCGTTGATCCACCCGCCTGAGTGTCGCTCGAAGACGATCGCCCGAGAATTCGCCGTCCCGCCTGATCACGATCAACCATGGTGATCGAATCTCACACCGATGTTCATGGGCCAATGCTAGGAGGGTCTTCGACAAGCATGGCCTCACCCCACCTAGGGGATTTCAGCGCAATGTCACTATCGTTCTGCGAGTGAGTGCAGACGCTGTCGTAATTGGAGCTGGACTGGCGGGATTGGCTTGCGCACGTACGCTGACATATGCGGGACTGAGCGTGCAGCTCTTAGAGGCATCCGACGGTGTTGGTGGCCGAGTCCGCACCGACCTGCTCGACGGTTTTCGCCTCGACCGCGGTTTTCAGATTCTTCTCACCGCTTATCCAGAACTCACCCGCTGGTTCGACATTGACGTGCTTCAACTCCGGCGGTTCCAAGCCGGAGCGACGATCTGGACCGGCTCTGCCTTTACGACAATAGGCGATCCCCTTCGAAGCCCCCGAGATCTCCCTTCGACGGTACTTTCAAACGTTGGCTCGTTGGCCGACAAACTTCGGCTGCTGAGACTGATCGCTTCAGTCCGACGAGGTTCCGTTCCTGAGATCATGCGCCGCGCTGACATGTCTACGCATCAGAAAATCGAGCAGTTGGGGTTCTCGCAACGCTTTGTCAAACGGTTTCTGCAACCACTCTTCAGCGGGATTCAACTTGATCCCAATCTTGAGGTTTCGTCGCGGAGGTTCGAGGTGATCTTCCGCATGCTGGCTGTTGGCGACAGTGCTGTTCCGGCGATGGGGATGGGCGTGCTGAGCGAACTGATGGCAAACGGTCTCCCTGACGGGGTGGTGCAGTGCGGACGACATGTCGTCGAACTCGACGGCACTACAGCGCTTCTTGCCGATGGGGAACGCGTTGATGCTCGAATTATCGTGGTTGCAACGCACGGGCCAAATGCAGCGGAACTACTCAAGTTGCCAGATCCCGGTTCACGTCCAGTCTCGGCGATCTGGTTTGATGCAACGCGTGAACCACTGCATGGCAAAAAGATCTTCCTCGACGGCGCCGAATCTGGGCCAATGAAGAATCTTGCGGTGATGACCGACGTCGCTCCCGAATACGCGCCCGTAGGACGAACACTCTGCGTGGCCGCCATTCCGGGTCCAGCCGCCCTGGCGCCGAGCCTTGAGTCTGATGTTCGAAAGCAACTTGAACGATGGCATCCAGGATCGGCCAAGTGGGAGACAATCCGTGTCGATGTCATCCCTCATGGACAGCCCCTTCAATTGCCTCCGTTCGACCCTCGACGAACCGTGCGTGCTGGCGACAATCGGTATGTCTGTGGCGATCATCGAGACACCGCTTCGACCCAAGGAGCTCTGTTCTCCGGACGTCGAGCAGCGGCGGCAGTTCTCGCCGACCTGCAATCTCCACACACGAATTAGCGCAACCCTTTAGCGGCCTTCAATTGCTTGGATCTTGCCCGAATCGATTGTGGCGCGGAGTACCGCGTGATCTCTTTCGGTCTGATCGGCATAGTCCTTCGAGAACGACGCGATGGCTTTATCGAACGTGTCCCCTTCTCCAAGATAGGCACTGATTGCTATCGGATCTCCGGTCCGTGCGTGGGCACGTGCCAAAGTTCGACCACAGACGCTGCCGTAGCTCGAGAGAACCGTAGGTGTCATTGAAGAGACGACGGCTGAACCCTTCATGTCGCGAAGCTGACGGATGTAATAGTGACGTTCGCGAAACTTTGTCCACCCCAGGAACATGTCGCTTGCAGCCTGCAGGAGTCTCTGGCCAACGACCACGCGTTCTCCATGGGTGGAGTACTTGCTCGCGCCAATCCATGGTTCGAGAACGGAACGATTCGCTTCCTTAATCTGCAGAAACAGCGGATCATCGTCTTCCCGATCGGCAGTACACAGCGCAATCCAGCAGTGCGTGCCAACGCTTCCGACTCCAACAACCTTGCGAGCGATGTCGATGATCTCGAACCGCTCGAGTAGGAGCCTCTTGTCCTCTTGGAGTGTTTCCTTGTAACGATCCAACACCGTGTGGACAGCGTGATACGTCGTGACGTCAGGTAGGTGTTCCACGAGTGGTGGATTGTCCATGATGACCCGGCGCCCATCAACCACATGGGTCAACTTGTCCAAGGCCTGAAGAGTGTTGTGGCGCCGTGCCCGCTCAACAAGCTTCGCCGATCCCTTCAGCGCTTCGGTTGGCAACAACGGGAGAATCTCGTCAACATCGACTTTCGCGTACCAGACATCGAGCTGCGTTTGGTCGGCGAGCACCGCCATCCACGAGCGGTATGACGCCACACTTTCCAACGTGGCTGCTTCCGCTTGCTCTTTTGAAAAACCATTGTCGCGAGCGGCGAGTTCAACGCTTGCAGCGAGACGCTTCACGTCCCATTCCCATGGACCCGGCAGCGTCTCATCGAAGTCGTTCAGGTCGAAAAGCAGGTTGCGTTCAGGAGAAGCGAAGAGTCCGAAGTTCTGAAGATGTGCATCTCCGCACGCTTGGACATCAAGACCTGAACTCGGGGTACCAGCGAGATCAGCAGCCATAACTGCAGCCGCGCCTCTATAGAAGGTGAACGGCGAGGCCACCATGCGACCCCAGCGCAGAGGAACGAGATCCGGGAATCGACGACGATTCTGGTCCTCGAGAACCGCAAACGGGTCCCGGCGAGTCTCTGGGGCCACCCAACCCGCATGGGACGAACGCTGCGCGACCTTGCGCCGTTCGCGTCCGAGCTGACGCCGCTCGGCTCGCGTCATGAGTTCACCGCCTGTGTGCATGAGTGGTCCAAGTTCGGGCGGGGCACCAGCGACGACGACATCCTCTGAAGACATAGCTTCACCGTACTTGCGCCCGCACAGTGAAGGAGGGGTTCTCTGATTGTGTAGGTTCGGGACATGAGCGACATGGAAGTACTCACGTGGTCGATGTTCGGAGAGGCCTCTCACGAATTGGCCCGCTTGATCGATGACGATGGCTTCCGACCAGACCTCATCCTTTCGATCGCTCGAGGCGGACTTCCGATTGGTGGAGCGCTTTCGTATTCACTCGGGATCAAGAACACACACGTAATGAACGTGGAGTACTACACGGGCAAGGGCGAACGGCTCGAGTTCCCTGTCATCCTTCCGCCGCCACTCACACTTGTGGACATTGAATCGGCGAAAGTCCTCATCTGTGATGACGTCGCCGACACCGGCCATACGCTCAAGATGGTCGTTGAGTATGTGGCATCACAGGTTGGAGAAGTTCGCACTGCGGTGGTGTATCAAAAGCCAGAATCAGTGATCGACTGCGATTACGTCTGGAAGCACACCAACGACTGGATCGATTTTCCGTGGTCGACCAAAGCCGCACTCGTAAACCCACACGAGTCCGACATACACGATTGAAAGGCTAACGCTCTTCTCGTTCGTAAGGTTTCCCGAGCGCTGCCGGAGCTCCGAGTTGGCGCCGCGCTGCTGAATTTGAAACAACGACGAGAACCACGATTGTCATCACGTACGGCAGCGAATCGAGAAATAGCTGAGGGATTTCGACTCCCCTGGCCTGCAGCGTGTACCGGAGGCTCGACAAGCCGCCGAAAAGATAAGCGCCAACCAGCATGAGATCCGGGCGCCAGAAGCCAAAGATAACGAGCGCTAATGCGATCCACCCCTGACCGAGAGTCATTCCATTTTGCCAAGTGGGCAGGATCGAGAGCGAGAAACATGCACCAGCAATTCCTGCAAAAGCACCGCCGGCGAGAACGTGCAGATACCTTGATCGTTGAACAGCGACGCCAACAGAATCTGCAGTCTGAGGCGATTCGCCGACTGCTCGAAGTTGAAGACCCCAGCGTGTCCGGAAGATGTAGATCGATGTGAGGACTACCAGCAGCCAAGAGAGGTATGTCAACAACGTTTGATTGAACAGAATCGGACCCAACACTGGGAGGTCGCCCCAGCCGAGTAGATCCATCTTTCCGAATTGGTTGGCAACCGGAGCCTGACCGAGGTCCCAAAGCCCAGCGAGATACGAAGACACGCCCGCTACCCCGGCAAAAATCGTCAACGCCAAACCAGAAATGATTTGGTTGACTCGCAGGGTGATTGTGAGAAATGCATGAATAAGGGCACCGGCCGCAGCGAAAAGCATTGCTGCAACGACTGCAATCGGCAGGACGACGCCGGCTGGGCCATCGATTGACGTTGCGACCCAACAAGCTCCGACCGCTCCGAGGAGCATCATTCCTTCAACGCCAAGGTTGATGACACCGGATCGCTCAGCGAGAATCTCACCGAGGGCAGCGAACACAAGTGGAGTGCCGTAATAAATTGCGGCGGCGAACACCACGATGAAGAGGTTGTCGTTCATTATCACTGTGCACCAGCCACGTTCGAGCTAACCCCACGAGTCCGAACTACGCGATAACGCATGAGCACTTCACCACCGAGGGTGCAAAACAAAATCAGGCCTTCAAGGATCCCGACCAGGCCTGACGGGAAATCTGGCCCCTGCAGTGCATAACCCGCATTCGTAATTCCGCCGATGATGATCGAAACGAAAATAACTGCAACGGGGTTCAAACGTGCGAGTGCCGCCACGACGATGCCGGCGTAACCGAATCCTGACTGCTGCATTCCCTTGGGATCGAGGATATGTCGGAAGTTACCGACTGACGCAGCGCCTCCGAGCCCCGCCAGGGCCCCCGACACTGCGGCGACGGCGACGATCACGCGACCTGGACGCATGCCCGCATAACGAGCTGTTGTCGGTGCACCGCCAACGACACGCATTTCGTATCCGAATCGGGTCCGACGTTGTAGGACTGCAATCCATGCGGCGGTGGCGATTCCGAGAAGAAACCCAAAAGGTACGACAAGGGATCCGATGCCGTACTCGGGCCAGAACGCAACCGGCGGTATGACTTTCCCCTTCGGGAACATTTTCCCGGTGCCTTCAAGATCGCGCCAGAACGAACTCGATTCGAAAATGAGGTAGACGGAGATCACTCCTGCGATGTAATTCAGCATGAGTGAGGTGATGATTTCGTTCGTGCGCAAATAGGCACGAAGAAAGCCTGGAATCGCTCCCCACAGGGCACCGCCGAGTGCGCCTGCGATGATCATCGCAGGAATAGCGATCCAAACCTGTGCATCGCGACCCAATGCAAGAGCAATACCAGAGGAAAAGATGGCTCCGACGTAGAACTGGCCCTCGCCGCCGATATTGAAAAATCCGACTCGAAATGCGACGGCTGCGCAAAGTCCGGTGAAGAGCAACGGCGTCGCAGCAACCAAGGTTCCACTGAGCGAACCAGCGTCGAGGAAGGCTCGTTCAAGGATCCGTTGATACACGGAAATCGGGTTCTGGCCGGTCATTAAAAGGAGCAGAGCGCCAGCAAACAACGCAGCGAAGAACGATCCAATCGGTACCGTCCAATTGATGAGGCGCGGCAAATGACTACGGGGTTCAAGGCGGAATCCAGAGAATGTCGAACGCATTAGGAACCTTGACCTTCATTGAGGTCGGCGCCGCCCATGAGCATTCCGATACGAGAAATGTCGGCTTCAGAGGCCTCTATGCACGCAAGAATCTTTCCTTCGTACATCACTGCGATGCGGTCGGAAAGCGCCATCACTTCATCGAGGTCTTCCGACACAAGTAGGACACCGACACCTTTTGCTGCTGCATCCAGAAGAAGTTGATGAACCGTCGCGACGGCCCCCACATCGAGACCTTGAGTGGGCGAGGACACCACCAGAACTTTGGGAGCGCCAGACATCTCACGGGCCAAGAGAACTTTCTGAACGTTTCCGCCCGACAATCGACGGGTGGGAGTGTCCGCCGACGGTGCACGCACATCGAACTGCGTCATGAGTCGATCAGCCTCGGAGGCAATCACCGAAGGTCGAAGAAACGGTGCACGCGAAATCGGCGGCCTGCGGTATCTCTTCAAAATAAGATTTTCGGCAATGGAGAGGTCCGGGGCGAGTCCAGTTCCGAGCCGATCCTGAGGAACATATGCAACACCCATACGAATGGGATAGCGAGCATCAGTACGTTCCATTGCTTCGCCGTCAATATCTATGGAGCCTCTTGTTCTGGGCCGGAGACCAGCAAGGACCTCCACAAGTTCGCGTTGGCCGTTTCCAGCTACTCCGGCAATGCCAAGGATCTCGCCAGCCTTCACCTGCAGCGAGACATCGGTGAGTGCGGGACGCCCTCGGTCCCCCAGTGCTGACAGGCTGTCCACCGACAGAACCGTCGCTGCGCCAGGCAGCGCGCCGCCGCCTTGGCGAATCACCGACGTCACTTCTCGTCCAACCATGAGCTCGGCGAGGCTCTCTCGAGAGGAGCCCGCGGCTTCGACCGTTGCCACTGATTTACCATCACGGAGCACGGTGATTCGTTCGGCGATCGAAGCGACCTCTCCGAGTTTGTGGGAAATGAAAATAACGCTTCTGCCTTGACGCGCCATCGATCGCAATGTCGTAACCAGCGACTCGGCCTCGGGCGGAGTAAGGACAGCAGTCGGCTCATCCATGATCAGTACCTGTGCATCGCGGTAGAGCACTTTCAAAATCTCCACGCGTTGCTGTTCGCCCACCGAAAGCTGCCAAATCCTGGCTCGAGGATCAACGGGCATCGCAAACTGTTCAGCAAGCTCGACAATACGATCCTCTGCGGACTTGACATCGATCAGGAATCGACGAGATGGTGGCTGTGTGCCGAGAATGATGTTCTCGGTCACTGTGAATGTCGGTATCAGACGGAAGTGCTGGTGCACCATTCCTATACCGGCGTCTATCGCAGCCTTCGGTGACTCAAAGATGGTTTCGCGGCCGGCAAGTAAAAGATGACCTTCGTCGGGTCGGTAAAGGCCAGTAAGAATGTTCGACAGTGTCGTCTTCCCGGCGCCGTTTTCCCCGAGAAGGGCGTGAACCTCGCCGACACGCACCTCAAAGGTGACGTCCTCGTTAGCCACCACACCAGGAAACCGCTTGGTAACGCCAAGGGCAGTCACCGCATTCGCAGTGACTGCCCCAACTGCAGACGTTTCAGACATCTGTGGTGAACTCGACGTTCAATCAGTTCTTCAGAGTTCCGTCGACACCCTTGACGAACCAACTCATTTCGTAGAGATCCTTCTGAGACAGTGTCTGACCCTTCTTGATCTTCACTGCACCGGACTGATCCTGACGGTCGCTCTGACCCCAGTACCAACCGAATGAGGTGGCTCCGGCGTTCTTTGCCTTGGTCAGTTCAGCATTGATGAGCGTCTTCGTGTCAGCAGAAACGATGGTGCCAAAGGTTGCAAGCGTTGTGAAACCGTCAGCAATCGTTCCGTAGTAGTTGTCCGACTTCCACGTTTTGTCATTCACTGCGTTGATCCGGCTGAGATAGCGCGGTCCCCAGTTGTAGGTCGCGGTGGTAAGCCAAACGGAGCTGTAAGCACCGGACTGATCGGAGTCGTAGCCAACCCACGGAAGGTTGTTCGCCTTCGCAACTTCGCCTGCTGAAGGGCTGTCCTGATGCGAGAAGATCACATCGACACCAGCCGAAACGAGTGATTCAGCAGCCTGCTTCTCTGCAGTGGGGTTGAACCAGTCGTTGGTCCAAACAACCTTTGCGGTCGCTGCGGGGTTCACTGACTGCGCACCAAGAACGAATGCGTTGATATGGCGGATGATCTCGGGGATCGCGAACGGAGCCTCGATACCGATCTTGTTGTTCTTCGTGGCCCGACCTGCAGCAACGCCTGAGAGGTACAGAGTGTCTTCACCGGCGCCCCAGTACTCGGCGTAGTTCGACGGGGTGGTCTTTCCAGCGGTAATGAGATCACCGGTTGCCTGTTCGAACTTCACGTTCGGGTACTTCGCAGCGGCTGCCGCCATTGGCTCGGCGTAGCCGTATGACGTTGCGAAAATGATGGTGTTGCCATCCTTCACAAGGCCTTCGATGACCGGGGCAACTTCAGCCTCTTTGACGTTTTCTTTGTAGGTCGTCTTGACTTTGCCGCCAAGTTCGGTTGCTACGAACTTACGACCGTTGTCGTGTGCCTGAGTCCATCCGCCATCGTTTGTGGGGCCGACGTAGATCCAAGCGGCTTTAACGGTTCCACCGCTGCTTCCAGAAGAACTGCTCTTGCTGCAGGCCGTGGCGACAAGCGAAACGACAGCAAGTACTGCCACTGCTGCGATGCCTGCGAAACGCAAGCGAAGTCGTGTATTTGATGGCTGGGAAACCATGATCTCCTCGATGGGGTAGGTGGATGGACATGTCGGCGCCCACGAGGGACTCCGCCCGTTGAAAACCTACTTCGGCATCAGCGCAACAAACGGGATTCGACTGTGACAATCATGTTTCGTTCCTCAGCGTTTCCCCCGCCGACGGAAAGAAGTCTCCGCTAGCGTCCAGATGTGCCTGAATGGCTGTTTGAGTATGTGAACCCGTGGACGACACCAGCAGCCATCGTGGCCTCAACCGTCGCTCTCGCATGGGTTCTGAGGATACGAGGTCGCAATCTTGCTGTTGTTGCCCTTTCGGCTGCTGTTGGTGTCGCTATGTGGCAAGCGTGGAAATCGGGTCCACCCAATGGCTTGCTCGACCTGCAGATCTACACAAACTCTGCACGTGCTTGGCTCGATGGGGGCTCGCTCTACGACTATCGCGACCCCACGTTCAATCTTTCGGCCACCTATCCGCCGATTGGTCCGCTTCTCTTTTCGGTTCTCACTCCACTCACCGCAGACGGCCGAGAGGTCCTGTTCACGGCTTTCAATCTTCTGGCTCTCTTTGGATGCGCGTGGTTTGTCTCGGGCCTTGCCCGAGTCACACCGACGAAACGTTTCGAGTGGTCGGCATGGGCATTCGCGGCGTCAACGGTGACGATACCGGTTTGGCTCACCCTCAGGCAGGGTCAGATCAATGTCCTGATCTGGCTCTTAGTGCTTGCTGATCTCGACGCGCTGCGTCGAAGCCGCCGCTTCGCCGGAATCGCTATTGGATTCGCTACCGCCATCAAACTTCTTCCGAGCCTGTTCATCGTTTGGCTAGCAGTGACCAAACGGTGGGCCGCCGCACTCTGTTCCATCGTCACTTTTGGCATCGCCATCGGTATTGGTTGGCTCCTCGCTCCGAGCGATTCGCGTAGTTATTGGACAGATCTGCTGTGGCAGTCTGATCGAGTCGGCGCTCTCAGCGATGCTCGCAATAATTCGGCTCTCGGTGTGATCGCTCGCAACTTCGAGCCGGGTGCTGGGCGAACCGCTGTATGGCTATATATCTCCGCCGCAATTCTTGTCGTGGCCCTTCTTCGTTCGGTCAAAGCTTCGAGAGCAAACGACCTCCTCGCCGTAGCCGCAATTGTTGGCTGCGCCACCGCTGCGATAAGCCCCATCTCATGGACCCACCACCTTGGATTTCTTCTCGTTGCACTGGTCGCTTTCGCTCTTCAAGCGAAAACGACTCGATCGCGACTTCTGTGCGCCGGCGCCTGGCTCTTCCTCATTGATCCTGCCGGCCATGGCGATGACGCGATATTTTCTACGATACGGGCAATCTTCATTGTCGGCGCCGTCTGTTTCACTCCCATACGTCCTGCCGAGACTGCAGCAGGACCGTCAGGGGATCAGACCGAAACGACTCCGAGAACTCGCGACACAAACTCAATGCTTCCTTCTTGAAGTTTGTTGCGACGAATAGCCATGCCACCGATCACATCTGCGCCACGATCACGGATGATGTTCTCGAGTTTTTCGAGAGTCTTTCCGGTCTCGATTGCGTAGGTGCAAAAGACTGCTGCCTTCTTGCCGGTAAGGAAAGGCAACTGAGAGAGACGGCCAGCATTTGCGGGTTTCTGACCAAAGAGAAACAAACCGTCGGTCCAACTGCCCACAATCACAAGGTCGGCATCGGCAAGTGCCTGATAATCAACTGCTGTTGTTGAACAAGCGACGGCGGATACCCCATGAGAAAAGAGTTCATCGACGATGAATCCTGCGGCCTTCTGGGTATTGCCAGTAAGGCTTTCGTAGATTACGACAGCGTTCATGGGTGCCTCCTCGTGTGCTCTTCAACCGTAGCCGAGCGCCTCTAACGATTCGACCACCTAAAACGTGCCACTCTTGTCCCATGACATTCCTCACAGGACTTTCCTGGTGGATTTTGATTCCAATGGTTTTCCTCATCGTCGGGGGCATTGCAATCATTGCCAGGGTCGTGAGCACTCGACTGCTCAAGGACCACGCGAGCCAGTCGAGTACCAATGCAAGCCCACTCATGCCGACACTCGGGGTGCTCTTTGCTCTCCTTTCGTCATTTGCGATAGCCGCACAATGGGCCAATCAGTCCGCAGCAGATTCCGTTGTGAGTCGCATGTCCACATCGAGTGCTCGCCTGGCGTGGGCCTCTACCGCACCAGGTGCTTCGACAATCGAAATTCAAACCGCTCTCGCCGCTGATCTAACAACGACAGCAGACGATGGTTGGGATCAGCTCCAGAGCGGAAACGACATTTTGTTCAACGAATCTGCGAGCTACCGCGAGTTGCAACAAACCGTTCGCGATTCGGTGTATTCCTCGTCAATGTCCGTGCCAGCTGCCTCCGAATTGCTCTCGGCCGTCGATGAAGTGGGAGCTTCTCGACATGAATTGACTGACGCTGCCAGCAAAAATCTTCCCACGCTGCTTCTGCTCGTCTTGGCCTTAAGTGGGATCGCCCTAACGGTGAATGCCGTCATCCTTACTGTCGCCAGCCACCGAAAGGCCGCCTACGTGGTTACATCGGTAGTGGTCCTCGTTTCTCTGGACCTTGCGCTCTTGCTTGTCCTTGCTGCGCCATTCCGAGGCACATTGCAAACCTCCCCAAAGGCCATACAAGCGGTGGTCCAGCGAATCGAGACAGGTTTCTATTCGCGTTAGTTGGGACCTAAGGCGGTTACCGTACGGACATGGCTGAATTCGTTCATCAAGACCTGCTCCCCCTCGGCCCCGATACGACCGAGTATCGGCTCCTCACTACTGACGGTGTCGAAAGAGTAGAAACCGGGGTAGGCAGTTTCCTTAAAGTCGCCCCTGAAGCAATCACCATGCTCACGTCTGCAGCGATGTTCGAGATTGCGCATTTCCTGCGTACACCTCACCTCGCGCAACTCGCGAAGATCCTTGACGATCCAGAGGCATCCGGCAACGACCGATTCGTAGCGCTAGATCTGCTGCGCAACGCGAACATCGCCGCAAGCGGAATTCTCCCTGGTTGCCAAGACACAGGCACCGCCATCATTAAAGCGAAGAAGGGCCAATTCGTTCTCACCTCAGGGAACGACGAAACCGCTATTTCGCGCGGCGTTTTTGACACCTATCAGTCAGACAACCTTCGCTATTCCCAAATGGCTCCGCTCGATATGTATCGAGAGATCAACACAGGAACCAACCTTCCGGCCGAAATCGAAATCAACGCGGTCGATGGCGATTCCTACAAGTTCTTCTTTATGGCCAAAGGTGGCGGATCGGCGAACAAGAGTTACCTCTTCCAAGAAACCAAGGCAGTGCTGAATCCGACAGCCATGCTGAAATTCATTGCAGAGAAAATGGATCTACTTGGGACCTCAGCCTGCCCCCCGTACCACTTAGCCGTTGTGGTCGGCGGTACGTCGGCGGAGTTCGCATTGAAAACCGCCAAGATGGCCTCGACCAAATATCTTGATGCGCTTCCGTTCGAAGGAAACGAATTCGGTCAAGGATTTCGAGATGTTGAACTCGAAGCCGAGTTCCTCAGGGTGTCGCAGGAATCTGGCATTGGCGCTCAATTCGGGGGCAAGTACTTCTGCCACGACGTCCGAGTTGTACGGCTCCCCCGCCACGGAGCTTCATGTCCTGTGGCCATTGCCGTCTCGTGTGCCGCAGACCGGCAAGCCCTGGGAAAGATCACCTCCGACGGAGTCTTCCTCGAGCAACTCGAACACGACCCTGCTCAGTTCCTCCCGGAAGTCACAGACACCATCCTCGAAGGCGACGTTGTCTCGATCGATCTGAATCGACCAATGTCCGAAATCCGCGAGACGCTCTCCAAGCTTCCGATCAAGACTCGACTGAGCTTGAGCGGTCCGATGGTTGTTGCTCGAGATATCGCCCACGCCAAACTCAAAGAACGAATAGATGCTGGCGAAGGTCTCCCTCAGTATTTGAAGGATCACTGCGTGTACTACGCCGGCCCCGCAAAGACACCCGAGGGCTACGCCTCCGGATCATTCGGTCCGACTACCGCCGGCCGTATGGACTCCTATGTCGAACTCTTTCAAGAAAACGGCGGAAGTTTCGTCATGCTGGCCAAGGGCAACCGATCCAAAGCCGTCACTGACGCGTGTAAGCGTCATGGTGGTTTTTACCTAGGTTCAATCGGTGGACCCGCCGCTCGACTGGCTCAGGATTGCATTCGCTCGGTTGAGGTCCTCGAATACCCAGAACTCGGGATGGAAGCCGTGTGGAAAATCGAAGTAGAAAATTTCCCGGCGTTCGTCGTTGTTGATGACAAGGGAAATGACTTCTTCGAAGAAGTTATTAAGAGTCGACCAATTACTCTTCGTTGAGGCGACATTGTTTCCGGCGTTTACATTCTGTTTGCCTAAACGTCAGCAGTCTGAAATCTCCAGTCCGTAGGTTGAACTCTTAACTTCCGGACTGCGAAAGACCCCCGATGATGCTCAAGCGACTTTCTTCACTGATCGTTGGAGTTGTTCTTCTCATTACTGGGGTTGGCTTCGGAGCATCGACTTCCAATGCATCCCCAGTCGAGCAGATTGCGTCCTCGCTAGAGCGGTACGAGGCCAGGCTCAATCCTCTCGTACTCGCGATTGGTGAATTGCAGCATGCTGAATCGAGCCACGCGCTCGCTAACGCCGATCAATCTATTGCGACTCAGAGCTTAAAGGACGACGAACGTACGTTAGAGGAAGACCGCAGTCGGTTCTCCGCAGTCGCCGTTCACGCGTACATGGGACGCGGGGGATCCGTTGAAACATTTAACACCGATTCTTTGAGGGTTCTGGCAATGAGTTCATCTCGCCTTCGATCCGGTGAACGAGCCGTGTTGAAAGCAAAAGAAAATTTCTCTCAATCCTCTAAGGCAATGAGAGAGACTCAGGTGCTCATGCAACAACGGCAACGTCGGGTTTCTCAACTCGAGGGTCCAGTGGCTGAAGCACTCGAGGACCTGGATAGCTTGATTTCACAGATGGTTCCGACACTACCGGGAGCGGCCTATCGGGCATACGTGCGGGCTTCGGCTCGTGCAGAGGAACTCGACCCCCGATGTCGGGTCGCTCCGGCACTGTTGGTTGGCATCGGGCGCATCATGAGCAACCATGGCCGCACACCGAACTCGACGCTCACCGTTGCAGGCGCGACCGATTCAGCATTACGCGGACTCGTGGGGAGAATAGCAATCGACTCGGACGGCGGAGCCATTGATGGTTCTACCGAGAAAGATGTGCGAGTTGGACCTCTCCAGTTGACTGTTCGTCAATGGAACGAGTTCGCCATGCACGATGATCCCATCATCGACAGCCCAGAATGGCTTCTCTCTCAAGCCATCGCTGCCGCTCAACTTCTGTGTTCCTCTCGCGATGACCTAGGAAGTATCGGCGGCGTACGCCGCTCACTCAATCACCTAACGGACAACAGCGCCCTCACAGAGGCGATTCTCGGATATGCTCGCCAGTCCGCCCGCTCTAACGACCTTGGTCTTGGGTCTGTCCCAACAGACCCAACTCAGACAGCAGCCAAGACGCTTCTTTTGGCAGCGCGTCCGGATAGTTCCCAGACATCAAGTATTGACTACGTGCTCGCTTGGGCTCGCCTGCGTCTCGGGACCCCCTACTCCCAGTGTCAAGGGCTAGACCGTCGACCCGACGATCCTGTTTGCCCGCCGGGGACCAATCGTTTCGGCACAGGCTTCTTCGACTGTTCAGGTTTCGTTAGCGCCGTGTACGCGGCGATTGGAGTCGCACTCCCGACCACGACAGATGCAATGGCGATTGATGCGGATTTTGGTTCATCGAAAATTGCTAACGAGTTTGATCCAGACCTCGATCAACCCGGAGACGTGCTTTTGATGGACGGCCATGTCGCGCTATCAGCCGGTAATTCCGTGGTCATTCATACCAGTGGCGGCCAACTCACAGAAGAACCACTACCGACGTGGGTACGCAACGGTGTTCTTGCTGTCTACCGACCGCTTCGTGCCAACTGATCACCATCAGCGAGCAGGCGGACTCCATGGTTTTTCTCGATACATGTCGCGTAGATCCTGCTTGAGAACTTTGCGAAGCGTTTGGTTGCGGGGAAGTTCGTCGACGACCTCGAGCTGCTCGGGAATCTTTTGAACCATCAGGTCTGAACCCTTGAGAAACGCCACCATTTCGGCAAACTCAAGATCCTCGGTCCCTGGTGCCCGCTCCACGACGGCGCAAACCCGTTCCCCACGTTCGCGATCGGGAAGACCGATGACCGCTACGTCGCCAACCTTCGGATGCTGATACAGCATGTCCTCGACCTCTTTGGCGGAAATGTTCTCGCCCTTTCGGATGATGACGTCTTTCAACCGGCCCGTAAGTACTACGTGGCCATCGCCATCAAGATGACCAAGGTCACCGGTCCGAAACCAACCGTTGTCATCGAAGGCATCTTTGTTCAGCGACTCATCGGTGTAGCCCTTGAACACCATTGGACCCTTCAACCGAACCTCGCCGTCTTCGCCGGTCAACGCGTCGACGCCCTCAAGGGTGACAATGCGAACCTCGCAAGCGGTTACCGGTTTTCCATCGGTGTACATCAGCTGCGCTTCGGTGTCGTTCGGTCCGCTCTGAGCAATCATCGGACATTCCGTCATGCCATAGCCGTGACAAATCGGAATGCCCATCTCGGCCATTACCTCGATGTACATCTCGGGCGGCTTCGGTGCACCTCCGCCCGAGAGGAGTCGCAACGACGGGATGATCTTCTCGGTCGGTTGCGTACGTTGCTTTGCAAGATACATCTGGTAGAACGCCGGACCGCCGCCAGCCATCGTGGCGCCCTTGCGAGAAAACAACTCAACCGCCACGTCAAGTACAAATGATTCGATGAGCACTGCACCGCATCCGCGGTAGAGCAGCATCATCAGATAGTCCGGTCCTGCAATATGTGCGTAAGGGAAGGCGATCGAACCGACATCTTCAACAGTCAGATACAGGGCGTCAGCAAGCCCGAGTCCGCCGGCCATCAACGTTTGGTCGGTATGGCGAACACCCTTGGGAGCTGAGGTCGTACCAGACGTGTAATAGATCCACCGAACTTCGTCACCCGCCGTTGGAGCTGGTGGAAGCGTGTAAGGCTCAGCCTGAGGGAGTGCATCGTAAGCGATCATTACGGTTGGATCGATGCCCAGTTCATCGATGATCCGCCCGGCCATCGCGTTGAAATCGAACCCATTCCAGTCGCCAGGGATTAAAAAATATTCCGCATCGGTTTGCTGAAGAACGAAGCCGACTTCGCGATCACGATAAATCGGGATAATTGGATTCTGAATAGCACCGATGCGAGCCAATGCAAGAGAGGTGACCACCGTCTCGATGCGTGTCGGAAGTTGCCAGGTAACGCGTGAACCATGACGCATTCCGAATTCATGGAACCCCGCAGCAACCCGTTCTGATAAATCGCGAAGTTGTTTGAACGTAATCTCGCGGTCGTCTTCGATGAGTGCAACGGCATCAGGAGAAGCTGCTGCTCGAGCCTCGACCAACTCCCACATTGTTGATGCACGTTCTATCGATGTCACTTCGGCCACGGAATCCTCCTCATTGCGAAGGGCACATCTTTGCCTGTCATTCAGGGGTCCGTCGCCACCGGGCGCAATATCTCTTCCCATGTCAGGATGAGAACATGTCCGAAACGATGAAGGCCTACCGAATCGTCGAGTGGGAGCACCCGCCTGAACTCACCGAGGCATCGATTCCAACCCCTGGCCCTGGGGAAGTACTGGTTGAGGTGGCAGGCAACGGTCTCTGCCATAGCGACGTTGGAATGGCCCTCGCTCCGGGGGCATTCATGGAGCCCTTGGGTTGGCGCGTGCCGTTCACACTCGGACACGAGGTCGGTGGCCATGTCGCCGAACTGGGTCCCGGAGCTCTCGGCTTTGAAGTCGGCGACGCTGTCGCAGTCATCAGCCCGCACTCATGCGGCCATTGCATCTGGTGTGCTCGCGGAGAGGACAACAATTGCGATGACTCAATCGTCGGACGGGGCTACGGAATCGATGGCGGACTCGCTCGCTATGTGCTCGTCGCTTCAACTCGTGAACTCGTAAAGCTCAATGGCCTCGACCCCGTGATTGCTGGTCCTCTCACCGACGCCGGTGCCACCTCGTATCACGCCGTAAAACGGGCGCTTCGTCGGATCCCACCGGGTGGATCAGCCATCGTTATTGGCGCCGGCGGACTCGGCGCTTATGCGATCCAACATCTACTCGCTCTTACCAGCGCCCGAGTCGTTGCTATCGACGTTTCAATCGATCGACTTTCGTATGCAACCGAACTCGGCGCTCACGACACACTCGAAGGAGTCAACGACGACACGACGACCGAGGTGCATCGTCTCCTCGGAGGCGGAGCGAATGCTGTCTTCGACTTCGTGGGTATCGATTCGACTATTACCCACGGCTTGCAATGCACCTCGAAAGCAGGCGCCTACGCGCTCGTTGGCGCCGGAAACGGATCGCTTCGGGGAACGCTTTTCGACAAGCTGCCGCGAGACGGCGAGGTGTTCTCTTTCCAAGCGCCCACAATTGCCGACACTCTTGAAGTAATCGCCCTCGCCGAGAGTGGACGACTTCGCGTCGATGTCGACGTATTTCCGCTTGATCGTGTGGCCGAAGCCTACGAAAAAATGGAGAACGGGGAACTCCGCGGCCGTGCTGTCGTTATTCCCGACTGAGCGGGATGTGAGTCAATCGCCGTCAGCCTGCAGATATGGCGTCGCCTGCAGATCATCAACGAGACGCAACATGAGCTCACCTAACTGATGTCGCTCCTCTGGAGTCCAATCCACTAGTGCTCGAGAGAGTTGGGCTCCTCGCACACGTTCGAATCGTTGCGCCATCGCTTTGCCTTCAGCCGTTGCCTCAACAAGCACGATGCTTCCATGCTGTGGGCTTGAACGACGCTCAACCAATCCTTCTTCTTCAAGGACTCGTATCTGACGGCTCACCGCCCCTGTGTCCATACGGGCGGCCCGAGCGAGATCACCTACGGGCAGCGGTTCACGATCACCGAGAGCGCGCAGCACGTTCATGGCCTGCTGTGGAAGCACGACTCGTGCGGCTCCGGCCATGCCGGCATGGACGCGACGACTCGACAGCAACCGCTGCAATCGCGTGAGGCCCAATCGCACAGACTGCAATTGCGTCTCTATGTCGTCCTGTGCGCCCAGGTCAGCTCGTTCACTCACGGACAACAGTCAAGCAGGCTTGTTACAACTTGGACTCTGACGATTGAGGACGACTTCAAGGGGACCTGGGATGGAAATATGGGAGCCAAATATCGTTGGGCCCACCGGTGTGGTGGAACTCCACCTCAACCAATTGCCCAATCGATACGGCGTTGTCCTCGCAACCCACAAGGTTCGACAGAATCGACCAGCCCTCCTCCATCGTCACGATGATTGGGACATAGGGGGTGATGAACGCAGGCGTAACCGGCCTCCACACTCTGGTCCAACTGTAAATCTCCCCGCGTCCTGAGCTGTCCACCCATTCAAGGTTCATCGAGGCACACGCAGCACATAAAAGCGCCGGCGTGTGTGTCGGCGCACCACAGTCAAGACATCGTTGGTAACGAAGAACTCCTTCGCGACAGCCTTGCCAATACGGTGTGGATATCGGACCCGGATCCGGGAGTGGGATGTCTCCTACTTGCGGAGTCAACATGCTCATGGTCGATCCTTTCCGAGAAGTAACACATCGGTGAAGAGCGCACCAGAACCGCCACCGGTACACATGGCAACTTCTGCATTGGCAACTTGAGAACTGATGCATTCACCCCGAAGTTGTTGCACTCCGCGAATCACGCGTTGGAAAAGCTGCACTGATGCTCCACCATGGCTAAACGACATTGTCCCTCCATCGGTGGTGATCGGATGACGTCCACCGGGCTCAATCACACCAGACATGACGTAGTCACCGCCCTCGCCTTCGCCGCAAAATCCATACGCTTCGAACTGGCGAATTAACTCAAACGAAAACGGATCGTAAAACTCACAGACGTCAACATCTGAAGGTCCAAGACCGGCTGAGGCGAATGCTTCTTCGGCTGCTCTGCGACCAACGTGACCGGCAATGAGGTCAGGCCGCCGGACGCCACCGAGATCCCAGACTGGAGGATGCTGATAAGAAGGTCCGTAGTGATCAGTTCCTCCACCCAAGAGGTGGACGGGGGTCTTCGCTAGGTCTCCGGCTCTGTCGGCGTGGGTCAGCACAAGCGCCGTTCCTCCTTCGGAGGTCATCGCGCAATCGAGAAGGTGAAAGGGATCGGCCACCATTCGAGAGTTGAGTACGTCATCGGCCGTGAATGGGCCCCGACCGGAATAGACCGCTTGAGGGTTCACATGACCGTTATTGCGAATCGTGGCCGCCACATGCGCCATCGATTCGGGCGTTGTCCCGTACATATGCATGTGTCGGCGCGCCATCAGAGCGAACTCGGCGGCGGTGAACATTCCGTAGGCCGCCACAAATTCATTCGTGGGTCGAGTCCAAGGAGCCGTCGACGCGTGCTGGCGATAGCTACCTGCTTCTCCGGTGGCGATCAACACCGTGTTGGCGAGTCCGCAGGCAATCGCCATCGCTCCTTCGATGACAGCCGGGATCCCTAGTGCCGACATCGAACGCCATGCCGGGCCGATACGGCTTTGGTAGAGAAAGTTGCTGGCGATTCCGCCGACTACGCCGTCGATGTCACGTGGTTCAAGACCGGCATCGGCAACCGCCCCCAGCGCAGCTTCAAGAGCAATAGTCTGAGAGTCGTAACCCTCGAGCACCCGTGCTTGTTTCGTATTGAAGACGCCCACGATCGCCACGTCACGGAATGGATGACCCACTTCGTTCCTCACTCCCCCGAACGTAGAAGCCACAATGGCAACGACGCAGTTGATTCCTTCCTAGCATCGCACCCATGACGCCACCAATGCGACCACTCGCTCTCACCCTCACTGACGGCACCATCTTGCAAGGCGATCTATACCTTCCGGAAGAGAGCATCCGATCAGCGCCAACGATCGTTATGAGTCACGGTTTCTCGGCAACTCGAAAGATGGGCCTGCCCTGGTTTGCGTCTGCTTTCGCCGAAGCGGGCTACGCGGTTTATCTCTATGACCACCGGGGACTCGGTGAATCATTTGGGGAACCACGTGCTGTCGTCGACCCTTGGATTCAGACCCACGACATGTGGGAGGTCATCGACCAAATTCGTTGCCTCCCTGAGGTGCACCCCGATCGCGTCGCTGTGTGGGGATCGAGTTTCAGCGGTGGTGAAGCCATTGTTCTGGGCGCTCTACACCCAGACATAAAGGCAGTGGTCGCCAACGCTCCATTCGCAGGGCTCGGCGATCTGCTCGTGGACCCCAGCCATGCCGAGCAACGTTTCGTCGCCATGCGTGTTGCATTCAACAACCACTCACTTGATCTCGGACGCAACGAGATTGGTCCCATGCCCGTCGTCCTCGACGAGGGAGTCGACGCTGCAGTTCTTCCCCAGCCCGAGTCATCTGAGTGGTTCCTAGCCAACGGACCAGCCAACGGATGGCACAACTCGGTGACGATGGCGATAACGACGACACCGCCGTTCGATCCCGGCGCTTGCTCGCCTCAACTCGACGGCACAGCACTCTTGATGGTCATTGCCACTCTCGATGACGTCGCGTCGACAGCCGTGGCCCTCGATACCTATGAACGAGCGTCTGGGCCGAAGCGCAAGGCAATGATCGAAGGTCACCACTTCAGCGCGTACGACGAACCCGGACGCAACGACGCCTTCGACGCAATGGTGGATTTTCTCGACGAGTTCTTATGAACTCTGCGACTTAGGCGCCGATAACGTTAGGACGCGGGAGTCCCTGTGCTTCACACAGCGCGTAGTACCCCGCCAATGATCCGGCGCCGTCGGTAACCGACTCGACATTCCCGTCGGCATCGAGATTGATATTCGATCCGTACATATGGAACCAGACCTGCGTGTCGTCCTCGATGCACTGCAACGTGTGGACTGAGCCTGCTGGTTCGTAAAGAAATGAACCAGCGCGATTCACGTAGTCGTATTCCTTGTACTTCCAACCTCCACGCACGGTGTAGCCCCACACCGGCCCGGTGTGGCGATGAGCTTGAACCTCGAAGCCCTTCTGAAAGATGTTCTCGACAATCCAAAGACCTTCTTCGATCTTCACTTGGAGAACGCGCAGTTTGTTGCCTCCGCCGATTTCTACCCAAGGGAGGTCGTCAGCTGCGAGATGGAGTGCTTCAGGGGCGTTTGCATCGATGATTGTCACGGGTGATCTCCCTTTGAATGATGTGCCTGCATAATACGCCGTCAGCGATGCGGACCGATCTTTGCGATCTGACCCGAAGCGATATTGGCATCAACCTGCTTCTCGTCCACCCTGATCGGCACACCGTTCACGAGTACGTGACGAACCCCTGCCGGCTGATCCGCCGTCAGGCGTTCAGAGCCAGCCGGGAAATCGGCAATTCGCCGAATTGGTCCCGGGGCAACGGTCGTTGGATCGAAGACGACGATGTCGGCCCAGGCACCCACACGGAGTTCGCCGCGGTCAACGAGATGAAAAAGGTCGGCTTGTGACTTCGTAAGTCGATGAACCGCCTGTTCGATGGTCATGACTGCGCGATCGCGAACCCAGTTTCCGAGAAGATCGGTTGCCTGGGGTGCGTCGCACAACTGGCCCACATGCGCGCCGGCATCAGAAAGACCAAATGCGCAATGGTCCTCTGAAATGAGGAAGGCAACCTCTGTGGGATCGTCGTTCGCCACGACGCACCGCACTCGCAGAAGAAGATCGGGTTCCTCTAAAGCGAGATCAAGCACGAGATCGAACGGATCGGAGTTTCGCTCTGCGGCGATCTCAGCGATTTTCCTGCCTTCAAGAGAGCGGTCTGCGGGGCATTCATCGATTTCAAATGTCTCCCATCGAGGGACCATGAATGTTCCCGTCGACCAGACATCGCGTACTTCGTCCCGCCAAGCGCGATCTTCATACGCCGCTCGTCGGCTCTTCAGGTCGCCAGACATCAATTCCGCAAACTTGCCATTCACATTGAACGTGAATGGTTCGGCCAGCGACATAGCGAAGGCGAGGGGACGAGGTGTGACCTGAGGCCAAACATTTGCGCCGCTTTCCCAGCGAGCCCGGTTGAGATCCACGAAATTCCGATGCGTCATTGACGGCGTGCTCAAGAGCGCGGTGATCGTGAATGGGGCTCCCGATTGGAGCTGAAGGTCGTAGATATCGCCGAGAGGAAGGATCTCGCCGGGGGTAACTTCGACCACTCCCTTCCCGACCCGCCCCACACAGTCGAATAACGCTTCCAACTCGACGCGCTCGGCAAAACGCGAGGGAATCGGCTTTCCGTCGACACCCCGATGGGTCGGAGCAACGCTTGTGGCAAAGCCGGCCGCTCCAGCATCGAGAGCCTCGGTGAGGACTGTCACCATCTGATCAATTTCCTCGGCAGTAGCGGCGCGCTCATAGGCGCCGTCACCCATAACAAAGAGTCTGAGCGCCGTGTGCCCGATGTAAGCCGTGAAATTGAGCGACAAGGGAAGCTCGCTCACTGCCGCCAGATATTCGGGGAATGTCTCGAAGTTCCATGGAACGCCCGCTGCTAGCGCAGCAACATCCATGTCTTCAACGTTCTCCAAGGTTCGCGCAATGAGGTCATGGTGTTCAGGCCGAGTAGGAGCGATCGAGAACCCGCAATTGCCAGCGACAACCGTTGTTACTCCATGAAAACTGGAGGGTGTGAGCGACGGATCCCAAAACACCTGTGCGTCGTAGTGAGTATGGATATCAATGAACCCTGGAGCGATGATGCAACCTCCAGCGTCAAGCTCCGAATCGCCCTTGAGTGCGGTACCGATAGCGACGATTCGTCCGTCCTCGACAAGTACGTCAGCGGCAAACCGATCGCTACCCGTACCGTCAACAACGGTTCCGCCCTTGATAACTAGTGATGACATGTCTTCGATCCTTTCATTCTTGTGCTGAGATGCGACGAATCAGTGAGAAAGATGAACCGGAAGGCGCTTCACACCATTATTGAGGTTTGAACGCACCCTCTCGGGCGCACCATTGAGTTCAATCGTTCCGAATCGGCGCAGGAGTTCCTCAAAGAAGATGCGCCCTTCGAGGCGAGCTAAGTGCACCCCGAGACAGAAATGCTCGCCGATACCGAACGACAACTGAGGATTGGGAGATCTCGTTATGTCGAAAGCTTGCGAGTCGGCAAAAACAGTTTCATCGCGGTTCGCCGATGTGTAGTACATCGCAACCTTGTCTCCCTTGGAGATCTTTATCCCTGAGATCTCCGTGTCCTCACTTGCAGTACGCCGGAAATAGTGAAGGGGACTGAACCAACGCAGTATTTCCTCGATGGCTCCCGGAACTAGTGATGGATCATCTCGAAGCATCTGCATTTGCAAAGGATGCTCGATCAAGGCCCAAAGACCGCCCGCCATCATCGTTACCGTTGTGTCGTTGCCCGCCGTGATCATCTGAACAAGGAGACTTCCAATGTCGCCATCGGTGAGAAGTCGACCATTGAATTCCTGACCGAGGATCACGTCCATCAGATCGCCTTGCGGAGCAAATGATCGACGCGATTCAGCGAAAGCCATTCCGTACATCGCCATTTGCATCGAAGAATCGGCGCTACCTGCCTCAGAGAGATCTCCATCAGGATTGAGATCGGGATCTTGACCACTCGTATTCATCTGAGAAAGCCGGTGAATCCACTCCCAGTCCTTCTCAGGCAATCCAAAAAGCTGTCCGATCACTTGGGTCGGCAGTGGACCCACCATGTCATGAACAAATTCCACATCGGTGTTGTCGCCAATCGCATCGAATATGTCGGCAGTGATCTCTCGGATTTGCGTCTCCATGCCAGCAATCACTCGTTGCGCAAATTCCGGCGCCAGTGGTTTTCTATACGAAATATGTCGCGGCGGATCCATCGACAGCAGCATGTCCCGCATCCGAGAAAGTCTCTCTGGGTCCAAATCTTCGAGAACAACTCCCCCGGCTTCACAACAAAAAACATTCGGGTTACGCGAAACATGGACAACGTCAGCGTGCTTGAGCACCGCCCAGTAGCCAGGCTGACCAGGAATGTCCTGCCAATGCACCGGATCCGCTTGACGCAGACGCGTGAACTCCTCGTGCGGTGCACCGTCTAGATACGTGTCCGGATTGTAGAGATCGATTGCAGACACTTGAACCCCCTCGACACCCTCGGCGTCGGTCGCTACGTGCAGTCTTGCCGAAGTACTCTCCGGCTGGCTCTTAAAGGACAGGATTCACTCATGGATATTGCGATGACGATGCCGACGATGATTGCTCATGGTCGGTCTGAAACAATCGCTTGGTGCGAAGCCATCGATCAGGGCCCCTGGTCGAGTCTCGCCGTGCCCGAGCGAGTCACTTATCCGAGCCACTCATGGATTGTGGAGCTTTCGGCGGCCGCAGCCATCACTCAACGTGTTCGGCTCTGGACCACGATCATCGTCCTCCCCGCCCACGACGCCGTCGATGTGGCGAAGCAGTTGGCTTCTGTGGACCAACTCTCCTCAGGCCGCCTCACGGTTGGTATTGGCGTGGGTGGTCGCGAGCATGACTATCGAGCCATTAATGGCCCGTTCGACCGGCGATGGTCACGAATGGATGAACAAGTCGAAACGATGCGGCGGGTCTGGTCCGGCGAACCGCCCTTCGAGGGAGCCGATCCCGTAGGTCCGCCGCCCGTGCAGGCAGGAGGCCCTCCTTTCATCGCAGGAGCCATGGGTCCGAAGGCACTTGCGCGTGCGGCCAAATGGGCAATTGGGGTCGACGACGGTTCGACCGTCTTCGGGATTGATCCCGCCGCAACCGATGCTGCATTCGCGCGCATTCGCGATGCATGGGCAACCGAGGGGCGCTCCGATACTCCCCACATTTCGGCCAGTCTTTGGTACGCCCTCGGAGACGGTGCCCAAGATCGTCTCTACGACTATGGCTACTCGTATATGAAAATCTTTGGCGAAGAGGTCGGAACCATGATGGCAGGCATGCTTTCAACCTCAACTGCGGAATCACTTCGTCAATCGGTGTCAACGCTTGAATCGCTAGGTTGCGATGAGTTGTTTCTCGTACCAACAACAACAGACGTGACAGAACTCAATCGCACTCGCGACGCACTCGGAATCTGAGAGGGACAACAACATGACAGAGATGACGTATCGCAATCTTGGCGACAGCGGCCTAAGGGTCTCGAAAATTGGCATCGGCTGCAATAACTTCGGCATGCGGATCGACGCAGCAGCGACTGAGCGAGTCGTCGGCGCTGCTCTCGAGCACGGAATCACGCTGTTCGATACCTCAGATTCGTACGGCGACTCAGAAATCTTTCTTGGCAAGGCGCTCGGTTCTCGGCGCAACGAAACGGTCATCGCTACGAAGTTTGGAAGCGATCTTCGCGGAGCCAACGGTCCAGACTGGGGTTCTCGAGGATCTCGCCGCTACATCCGCAGAGCTGTTGAGCGTTCCCTCACGCGTCTAAACACCGACTACATAGATCTCTACCAAATCCATATGCCCGACCCGTCAACCCCGATCGAAGAGACACTCGCTGCTCTCACAGAACTGGTGAACGATGGCAAGGTCCGCTACATCGGAAACTCAAACTTCTCGGGTTGGCAGATTGCTGATGCAGAGTGGATCGCCCGAACAAATGGAACGGCGCGCTTCGTCAGCGCGCAGAATCACTACAACCTTATTGATCGAACTGCTGAATCTGATGTGCTTCCGGCATGCGAGCGGTTTGGTCTTGGCCAATTGCCGTACTTCCCGCTGGCCAGTGGGCTTCTCACCGGCAAGTACCAACGAGGGGTAGCTGCTCCCGCCGACGGACGCATTGCGGCTTGGCATATGGACGCAATGTTGTCGGACGCAAACTTCGACAAGGTCGAAGCAATCGCTGCATTCGCAGCTGAGCGCGGGCTCAGTCTCCTGCAGGTAGCCCTCGGTGGCCTTGCCTCACGTCCTGCGATTGCATCAGTCATCGCTGGCGCAACGAGTCCAGAACAGGTCGCAGCCAACGTTGAAGCCGGGCTGTGGACTCCGAACGAAGACGATCGCGCCGCGCTCGACCTTGCTCTGAACTAGCCAATCAAGCGAGCGGGCCAACATCGGTAAGTTCAACAACGTTTCCGCTGGGGTCTAGGACAAACGCTGCTCGCACAGCGATACCGAAATCAGAACGCTCTGAAGGCTCAGACAGGAACGCAACAGAATTGCTCTTCAACAGAGCAATGGTTTCATCCCACCGGACGTTCTCGATGTAAAGAGCGAAATGAGGAAAGCCCGGTCCAGGAATCGGCATCGTTTCGCTTTCCAAGAAGTGGAGCTGCAGATTTCCAACGCGCAGCCACATGCCCGGGACACCAAAATCTGGGCGTGGGAGTTCATCGAACCCGAACAACTCGCAATAGAACACTCTTGCTGCATCGAGATCGGTGCACACGATTGCAATATGCGAATAACCGCTGATGATCTGCTTCGTGGTTGCCATCAGAAAACTATTCCACTCTTTCTAAGTTCTACGATTGAATCGGATCTGCCCAACTCGGTGAGTATTTCATCGGTCTGCTGACCGAGGGTCGGAGAGACCGTTTGCAGCGTTGCTGGCGTGCCCAAAAACTGTGCTGGATGTCGAGGTTGGCGCACCCGTCCGGCGACGGGGTGATCAAATTCTTCGAACAATCCGATCGCAATCGCGTGAGGGTCATTGGGGAGGTCTCGTGGCGCTACAACGAGAGCAAATGGAACGTTTGATGCTTCCATACGCTCAGAGATCTCAGCGCACGTGAAATGTCCAGCGACCTCGTGACACTTCGACATGATCTCGCCGCTGAGTTCTGGGTGCTTCCTGCGTTCGCCGATCGTTGCGACACGCGGATCGTCATGGCCGTCAACACCCAGCGCTTCGCACATGCCGTGGAAATCCGCATCGGAGGTTGGAGTCGCGATTCCAAAGCCGTCGATGAAGCGGAAGGGCTTTGAACCCTGCACGAAACTCGAGTTCATAGAGCCGTCGGAGTCCAGCATCATTTCGTTGCCTGCTGCATCGGCCCACAGAAACGAGACCACCGAGTCGGCCATCGAAAGTTCAACATGTTGGCCGCCCATCCCCCGCTCACGAGCGAACAACGC
>CAMAYJ010000032.1 GCA_945862505.1 Bifidobacterium breve
GACGGGTCAAGCCTCGTAACGACTGAGCCCGTGTTTGGTGGAACTACTGACGTGAAGACAACCTTCACCGCTGCTGGCCCTCACCTTGTGCTGGTGCGTCCGAAGTCGTTTGTTGCCGAGTCCGCTGGTGGCGGTGCTGCCGCAGTCGAGACCATCGCCGTCCCCGACGGTGGCAATAGCGCCGGAGCAAAGGTCATCACTCGTCACGTTGAAGAGCGTGAAGGCCCGTCGCTCGACGAAGCCGCCGTCGTCGTTTCTGGCGGTCGGGGTTTGGGCGAGCAGGAAAAGTACGCCCTCATCGAAGAGTTGGCCAAGCTTCTCAATGCGGCCCCTGGTGCATCACGCGCCATTGTCGATGCTGGATGGGTTCCCTACAGTTACCAGGTTGGACAGACCGGCAAGGTCGTTAAGCCAACGGTGTACATCGCTGCCGGTATTTCCGGTGCGACTCAGCACATGGTCGGCATGAAGGGTTCTAAGAACATCATTGCCATCAATAAAGATGCCGAAGCGCCGATCTTTGCGGTTAGCGATCTCGGAATCGTTGGCGACGTTCACAAGGTTCTGCCGCAACTCATCGAGGCTCTCAAAGCTCGCTGATCTTCAACTCTGCAGTGTTCAAACGCCCCGGTCGATGGCCGGGGCGTTTATCGTTACCCACGGTGTCATAGAACGGCGACTGACGTGGTTTAGATCAACGGCCACGGGTAGCGGTGGCCACTTTCGTCGATGGGAAGTACTCCTTCGCGAACAAGTGCGCGTGCTCGACCGAGGATGGCGTCTTGTTCGAACGTCCCGAGAAGGTCGGCAACGGAGCTGGGAATTCCCGCGTCGATCATTTCCTGAAGGTCGCGGAGTAGATCTTTATCGATTTCTTCTCCGCCGAAATCCCAGATGACGGTTCGCAGTTTGAATTCAGCGTGAAACGACAGACCATTATCGATTCCCCAGATGTGGCCATCGGAATCGATCAAACAATGGCCGCCTTTGCGGTCGGTGTTGTTGCACACGAAATCGAACGCAGCCATGCGCTGCAATTGGTCATGCGTCGTTTCGTCTTCAAGCATTGTGAAGTAGTGCTGCTCAAAGTCGGCATCGATGAAACGCTGAACTGAACCAATCCCGTGTGGTGCGTCGTCGCGAGCAATTGTAAACGGAACGATATTCCAGCCCAGAGCGTCGCTGAGTTCGTAAGCAGCAACTTCACGTTTCCAAAGTCCGTCAGGGAAATCCCATAACGGGCGTTCGCCGATGTGGGGTTTGTAGATCACGCGAGCAGAGTGCTCTCCCAAGGTTGCCTCTGCGAGGAACGTTGCGTTCGAACTCCACGGCATTTTCCCGATGAGTTCGATCTCGCCTCCCGCAACGATTTCGTTGAGATCGTCGCTCTTTAGTTCAGACGCGGACATGGGTGGCCACCCGGATCCATCGGTCGACCGCACAGCCGGCAGGCGGGGCGACCGGCTCGAACGATGTCATTACCAACGGCGATAAACGCCGCGACCTGCGCGCGAGTAATGCGGATGCGAGCAGTGGCGGGATCGAAATCGAAATCCTCGATGAAGTCGTCGTCTTCATCGTCGATGTCGGGCATTTCTTCGGCGACGATCATGAGCCTGTCGTCGTCTTCTTCGTACGCGACGGCGAGCCCCCCGACGATCCACTGCATATCTTCCGGATTCACCGCAGAGATGGGGGCGATGAATTGACCGGGATGGATTGCAGGAAGGTCAGTGAGAATTCCTTCGAGATATTCGCAAAGAGCAGCAACTTGTTGCTTTTCCATCTTGAACGAAACAATTCGACCACCATCTCGAACCTGGATGAAGAACGTGCGCCGTCCCGGTTCACCAAAGACACCCGGAACGATGCTGTCTGGTTCGGTGAATTCCCAAGACTCACTCATGACAGTCCGAGTTTCGAAAGGTCGTCACCGGTTGAGTTCACGCTAAGGACCGCAGGACCAGAGGCTGAATAGAGAATGGCCGAGATCGAGCATGGTGAAACAACGATTCGCTGAAAGAGATCCAGGTGAGTTCCGAGCGCTTGTGCGACAGCCGCTTTGATCGGATCAGCATGCGAAACAGCCACGATGGTCTGGCCCGGATGCTTCGCTACGAGTGCGTCGAGCGCGCCGACCATTCGCGTTTGCATCTCGGCAAATGATTCGCCATTCGGGAATCGGAAGCCGCTTGGATAGCGCTGCACGGTGTTCCACTCGGGCAACTTGCGAAGGGCGTCGAGTTTCTTGCCGGTCCAGTCGCCGAAATCGCATTCGAGCAGACCGCGATCGATCTGCACTTTGAGTTTTCGTTCACGGGCGATCGGCTTGGCAGTTTCGCGAGTGCGTTCGAGGGGCGATGCGTAGATCGCGGCAACCTTTGTGAGTTTGCTGATCCGGATCGCTGCCGCCTCGGCCTGGGCGACTCCGCTCTCGGCGAGGTGAAGTCCTCGAGCGCGTCCTGGAAGGGTGGATCCGGTCGTAGGCGTTTGGCCGTGTCGGACCAGAAGGACGAGTGTCGGGGCGGGGGCAGATTTCGTGCGGGCCATGGGACTCAGATCCTACCGAGCGACTCTCGTTAACGGACCGGTCTGGCGGGTCTGGACTGTTGATGTCGGGAACGATGAGGTCACCGACTACGGTTGCGACCGCCTGCCGCCGCCCCCCGGTCGATGCGGCATCGAATTCATGAGGATGGTCAGCACAATGATGGGACGACGAGTAGGCGCAGGTGTTCTGGCTCTTGCCCTGGTGTGCATGATCGGCCTTAGTGGCTGTGACCAAAACAACACGCCGAAGGAATACAACACTCTCACGCAGCAAAACTTCGTGGAACTGTGCACCAACAATTACTACAAGTCGACCGGCGAGATCACGGTTATCGATGCGTCGAATGCGTCGAAACTCGATCCGGCATTGTCTTCGACCGACTCGACGATCAAGTCCGACGTCACCGCAACGAGTCAATCGAACTGTCTCTGCATGTACTCGGTGTATGTCAACAACATGTCTATTGCTGATTTCACTTCGCTCAATCGTGATTTGAAGTCAGATCCTGAGAAGGCGTGGGCTGCGGTGTCTGCTGACATCAAGAATGCAGTCAGTAAGTGTGCGTCAGGAGCCGGTGCCTCAACAACGGCTGCTCCGTCAACGTCGACGACGACTGCAGGCTGATCGTTCGCAGCGTTACTTAGCTGCCGACTTCTTCTTTTCGGGAAGTCCGAGGCGAACAACTGGTTCGGCCCATTGTGGCCAGCGAGCGCGACTTTTCTCAGCGAGTTTGCGCATCAGAGCGATTGCGCCGGGATCATCGTCGCCAGGCCTCGCTTCGATCGAACCGTCAGCGATCATCCGTTGCATGATCTCGCGGCCCAGTTCGGTGCGAACGATGGTGAGTGTCCAGTCGTTGTCTTTGCCAATACCACCGGTTGAAATGTCGGCATGTTCGGCAGCGAAATCGGGACAGTGAGTGCACCCTTCACGCGTCCAGTCGTGACATTCCTTGAGGTTGACCTCGTGGTAACTGCCATCGCGGGTCCAGATTTGGAAGACGCCCTTGATGTTCATCTTCGTGATTTCGGCTTTCGGAATGCGGTACTTCGCTTCGAAAAGTTCTTCGAAGATCGCATCGTCGAATGTCTTCGAACACAGAAGTCCAATGTTGAACACGATCGGTTTTGAGATTTTTCCGATTTTCCGGTTCCACATGACAGGGGCAATGGACGACTGGCAACTCATTCCGACAAGAGCGAGACGGCTCAGGCCGCGTTCTATCGCTTCGTCAATTGCAAGAGTGTTGGCGGAATAGGTGTAACGACTGCCTGCGCCGGCGAGAACTTCTTCGCGATTGGTAGCAACACCGGGTATTGCTTTCCATGTCGCGGCGTCGCCACCTTCGAGATACGACGTGAGTGCACCATCGATGTAGTCGTTGTCGAGCGCCCAGATGAGGAGGGCAGAAACTAAGCCGCCGTCCTGGCCCATGCGATGGACCATGTCGTCTGAGGCGCGAGTTAAGAGAATGTCTGAGTAGATGCCGGCAACTTCATCCTCGGTTCGATCTCGTCCGAAGAGGTGCTCATTGGCTTCCGGTTCCCACGAGCGGAATCGAGGGCACGCTCGCGTGCAACTCGTGCAACCCTTTTGACCGTGACCGCAATCGGTTGGACCGAGTTCGTCTTCGATATGGAACGGCTTGTAACCGCCGGCTTCGTGGTTGTAGCCAATGACATCATGCGGACAAGCGATGACGCACCCGGCACAGCCGGTGCACAGGCCCGAGGTGATGACTTCGTCAAAGAGTTCCTTCCACTGGAACGTCCAACGCTCGGCCTTGGCAGGTGTTTCTGTGGTGCTCATAGAGGGCGAATCTACCCCTCAGAGCGCGGATTGATGACCTCGAGTGAAACGATTGGACGACCCGGGCTGGTGTCGGAAGACTGTCGCCTATGGACCTGAACTATCCGGCAGATGCAGAGGCCTACCGCAGTGAAGTTCGCGGCTGGCTTGAAGAAAACCTTCCAAAGGGATGGTTCGAACCCGGTTTCGAGATGAGCGCCGACGATCGAGCGCTTTTCCTTGATCAGTGGACGAGCAAGCTCTACGGCGGCGGCTGGATTTGTGCGTCATGGCCAAAGGAATATGGCGGTAAAGGTCTCACGACAATGCAGTCAGTCGTTGTTGCCGAAGAGTTTGCAAATGCTGGGGCTCCGATGCGCGCTGATTTCTTTGGCGACACGCTCGTGGGCCCGACGATTCTCCAGTGGGGGACCGAAGAGCAGAAACAAGAATTCCTTCCCAAGATTCTCTCTGGAACCATTGCGTGGTGTCAGGGCTTTAGTGAACCCGATGCAGGTTCGGATCTTGCCAACCTCGGCACGAAGGCAGTGCTCGATGGCGATGAATGGGTCATCAACGGCCAGAAAATCTGGACGACACAAGGGTTCATCGCTGACTATGTCTTCATCCTTTGCCGCACCGATCCCGATGCACCGAAGCACAAAGGCATCTCCTATTTGCTCTGCCCGATGAATCAGCCCGGCATTGAAGTTCGCCCTATTAAACAGGTTGATGGATCCTCTGAATTTGCTGAAGTGTTTTTCACGGACGCTCGCTGTCCGAAGGAAAATGTTGTCGGTGGATTGAACAACGGATGGGCTGTCGCGATGACCACGCTCGGCTTTGAACGCGGAACATCAGCAACAACTGGATACCGCCGCTTTGAAAATGAGCTGAATCACATCATCGAGGTTGCGAAGCACAACGGATCGATTAACGACCCGCTGATCCGTCAGCGCATTGCGCTTGCTTGGTCAAAAGTTCAGATCATGCGCATTAACGGACTTCGCTCGCTTACAGCCGTTGTGCAAAATCGCAAAGACTTCGGCGTAGCTGCTCTCGGAGCGACGAACAAGATTTTCTGGAGTGAGTATCACCAGCAGGTGATGGCGCTCGCGATGGATGTCCTTGGCCCCGAAGCACAGTTACTTCTCGGTGATTCCGGTTCTGAAGAATCGGTGCCTGGTTATGGTCGTCGGGCAGTAAATCGGCAGTACCCGGCGAACGCACTGCAGTCGTCATTCTTCTTCAGCCGGTCCGAGACCATTTGGGGTGGGACCTCTCAAATTCAGCGCAATATTGTTGGGGAACGAGTGTTGGGTCTTCCCAAAGAGCCCAAGGTCACAGCCTGATTCGAAGGCGGGTGACGGGGGACCACAAAGCGCCCCGGCTACCATCAAAGAGTCATGTCTGATGTACCCCCCACGTCGGGAGGATCGGTACCCCCATGGGATCCCGGTAGTCCTCCAAGACGCCCTTCCACCTCTCCTGATCGCCGGGTGCTTGGCTCATCGAAGACACCAGCAGCGCCGGGGTCGGCTGGTGCTAGTCCGGCACCAAACTTTCGTCATGCCAAATCACCTAAGCGGGGCAAGGCAGCCCTGAAGGTCGGCATTGGCGTGGTTGTCCTGATCGCTGTCTGCTTTGCAGCAGTCGCGGGATACGGCTGGTACCGCTTCAACCAGATTCATCGAGATTCGTTAGCGCTTGCCGCTTCGTCGGGAGGAGTGCAGAACTTCCTGATTGTCGGGTCGGACAGCCGCGCCGTGGTATCGAAATCAGATGCGGATTCTTCAGCATTCCTCAATGGGCCAGGAGCGCAAGAAACTGGCCAACGCTCAGACACGATCATGGTTGCGAGGGTTGATTCGAAGAACAAGACCGTCGATCTCGTGTCGTTCCCGCGTGACCTGTGGGTACCTATTCAGCCATCTGGCACTGAAGAGCGTATTAACACTGCGTTTGCCCAAGGAAAAGACAGCGCCGACGGTGCTCAACGATTGATCAACACAATCAAGGCTGATTTCGGCATCGACATCAATCACTACGTCGAAATCAACTTCAAGAGTTTCAAGGGCATCACTGAAGCCGTTGGAGGAATCCCGCTTTATTTTGAGAATCAAGTTAGGGACAAAAGCTCGGGCTTCTACATGTTCGGTACTGGTTGTCAAACACTCAATGGTGATGCTGCGCTTGCCTATGCCCGTTCGCGTCACCTCGAATACCTCGATCCAAAAACTAAAAAATGGATTGAGGATCAAAGTGCTGACCTCGGCCGCATCTCGCGCCAGACCATCTTCATGCGGATGATGCTTGATCGAGCCCAGGCGAAGTTTGGATCGATGGATCTCAAGGCAGTGAATAGTTTGGTGTCGTCGACCGCAGATAATCTGAGTCTCGATTCAAAACTGAGTATCGGAGACCTGGTCTCGCTCGGAAAATCATTCAAGGGTTTCTCGGGCAACCAGATTGTCACGCACGCATTGCCGGTGTATCTGGACATGACAAGTGGCGGTGCCAGCATTCTTCGCCTCGATACCGCAGCTGCGGAAGATGTTCTAAATGTCTTCCGTGGCGCTCCTGCCGGGACTGTCACGCCGGGATCGGTCGTGGTGAGTGTCGCGGATGCAACAGGAACCAAGGGTCGTGCTGTTGAAGTCGCTGCTCGATTGAAGCAACTTGGATTCATGGCGACCTCGGGCGGCGACATTTCTAAATCGCAGACTTCTACATTGATTAAGTATTTGCCCGGCTTTGAAAAACAGGCTGATCTCCTTCGTCGTCAACTCGGGGGCACTGCTGCGATGCAGTCCGATAAGACTCTCAAGAGTTCAGCCCCGGTAGTGCTCATTCTTGGTTCTTCGTTCACTGGAGTTCTCGCCGAACCAGTTCCGGCTAGTACGACAACAACAACTGCGAGTGCTTCTGGTTCCTCAACCTCGACCACAACCGGGCCGGTCACGACGGTGAAACCGGGCGAAGTCACTGAATTGGTGGGGGTTCAAGCGGGTAAGGCCCCTGAAGGCGTCGTCTGCAAGTGAGCGGTATCGCCGGGACACTCGCCGGTGTCGTACGACAGGCCTCGGAGCAGCGACCAAACGCAGTTGCCTTGGTCGATGACATCGGGGAGGTCACATTTGCTGAACTCAATCAGCGCATTTCGGCGACGGTTGCCGTGGCCGATGGACTTCTCGGTGCGATGGTGCCCGTTGCAGTCATCGGTCCGAACCATCGCACGTGGATCGAGCTGTATTACGCGGTGCCATCGAGCGGTCGCTTGCTTGTCTTTCTCAATCATCGCCTCCACGCACAAGAACTTGCGGCCATGCTCGATCGTTCGGGAGCAGGGATTGTTGTTGGCAATAAAGCAGATCTCGGTCGACTCCGTGGAGTGGGGGTTGAAGTCCCGATGTTCGACTGGGCAGTGTGGTCTGCGTTTGTGGATGGTGCCGAGAACGAGGAGGTTGACCGCCCGATTGATCCCGAGTCCGCGGCTTGGCTGCTCTTCACGAGCGGAACTACCGCGGCGCCGAAGGGTGCATTGTTGACACACAAAGGCCTGCTGGCTTCGGTTGCGGCAAGCACAGCAGCGCGACCGGTTAGTGCCGACGACGTGTATGTCTTTCCCTTCCCGTTATGTCATGTGGCTGGCTACAACGTGATCCATCGACACGCTCATGGCCGACCTGTTGTCCTCATGCCCAGTTTCGCAGCAGTAGAATTCTGCGAAACCGTTGAGCACGAACATGTGACCTCGACGTCACTCGCGGCAACCATGCTCGCGTCACTGGTTGAACTTCTCGAAGTAGAGCCCGGCCGTGTTACGCAACTTCGCTCCCTCCGGTCGATTGCCTACGGAGCGGCACCGATGCCCACCTCGTTGTTGCGAAAGACAGATGAGTTGTTGAGCGTCGATTTTGGTCAGGGCTATGGCATGACGGAGCTTTCGGGAAATGCGGTTTTCTTGAATGCCGTAGCGCATCGACGAGGACTCGAAGGAGAAGCGAATCTGCTCGAGGCAGCTGGTGTTCCCGTCGATGGAATAGAGGTTCGACTGGTCGATGAGGACGGCAAAGCCGTGGCTGACGGTGAAGCGGGAGAAATCACGATTCGCGCAGCGCAAGTGATGCTGGGGTATCTCGATGACGAGGATGCGACTTCAGCGGCGCTCCGTGATGGGTGGCTGTACACAGGCGATATCGGTCGTATGGCTGATGGATTTCTCTATGTCGTTGACCGGAAGAAAGACATCATCATCACCGGTGGTGAAAACGTTTCCTCGCTCGAGGTTGAAGCTTCAGTACTCGACTATCGAGATGTCGCTCGAGTCGCTGTTGTCGGCGTACCCGATGCGACATGGGGTGAAAATGTCTGTGCTGTTGTTGTGACGGTGCCTGGGGTCAAACTCGATCCTGTTGCCCTCGTCGCCCACGTGCGTCGATCGCTCGCCGGGTTCAAAGTTCCGCGCCACGTTGTTGTGGTCGACGAATTGCCCGCAACGGCCTCGGGCAAGATTAGGAAGGCAGACCTTCGCCGTTGGCTAGTGGACAACCCTGAACTTCTTGGTGAGCGGCTCTGAGCATTGTTCGCCGCTGTGTCACAACGATCGTTTTTTGAATCGAACTAGAGCGCCCTCGGGGCGATTCGAACGCCCGCACACGCCTCCGGAGGGCGATGCTCTATCCCCTGAGCTACGAGGGCTGGATAGCCTTATGACCCTAGCCGAGCCCTCGCCGGCCCTAGTCAGGTCACTGCAAGATGTTGATGGCCCGTGCTGCGACGAGAACGATCGTCACGAGGGCTGAACCCGATTGCAACATCATCAGTGCCTTTGTCCGACGGGTGAGTGGCATGGTGTCGGTGGGGCTAAACGCAGTCGAGTTCGTGAAGCTTGTGTAGAGGTAATCGGAGAATGTCGGCGACCAAGTGTCGGTGAAGACATCGGGTGCTGCTTGTTGGGGGAAGATGAAGTCGCGAGACTGCACGGGGACGCTGTAGCGGACGGCAGGACCACCACCATCAAGTTCCCAGTACCAAAGCGCGAAGACAATGACATTGTTAAACCAGAGTGCGATGGCTGAATAGATCAGCGGTTTGCCGTCGATGTTGGTGTTGCTCAAGAGGTCATGAACTAAGAGCCCGAGAGCGCTGATGTTGGCCACCGAAATAATGGCGATGAGCAGAATCGAAACAACGCGCAAAATGGTTGCTTCAGAATGACGTCGGTGGGGATTGGTGATCACAAGGGGGATCACCAAAAGTGCTTCTAGGGCGGGAAGCAACCACCGGGGGCCGATAATTAGCGTCGATGGAAGAAAGAGATACAACGCAAACGCGGCGACAAGAGCGATTGCCGCTGGCCAGCGAGGTTCGCCGTGGAGAGGAGCTTCTGGTTTCACCATGCGACTCAGTGCGTTCTCTGAGAATTGGTAGATGTGATGACTCTGCCAAACGGCCACAGTGCAAGTGTCGAGAGTTTGAATGCCTGAATGCCAAATGGAATGCCGATGATCGTGATGCACAAAAGCGCACCGCTAATTAGGTGAACGATGAAGATCGCCCAGCCGAAGAGCACAAGCCAGATGACATTGAAGAGAACCTCAAGGGACCCACTCGATGCGCGCATGGTGGTAGTCCGCCCGAAGGGCCAGAGCGCAAGGCCAGCGAGTTTGAACGCTTGAATGCCAAACGGAATACCGATGATTGTGATGCACATGATGAGGCCGCCAATTGCGTAACTCAAGGCAAGCCAAACGCCGGCGAAAATGAACCAAAGGACGTTGCCGACAGTCTTCATCTCTCGTGACGATACTGCGATCAACTCGAATGACGAGTGACTGCAGCGATGAAGGTGTGCCTCTATCGGTGTTCGACACCGACTGCAGCAAGTTTCGTGCGGAAATCGGCGTAGCCACGGTCCAGAAGATCAACCCCGTGAATGAGGCTTTCGCCATCAGCTGCCGCTGCAGCGATGACGTACGAGAATCCAGCACGCAGGTCGGGAACCACGAGTTCGGCGCCATGCAACTTGGTGGGACCAACAACAACAGCGGAATGTCGGTGGTTTGCTGCTCCAAATCGACAACGTGTTGGGCCAAGACATTCGGTGAAGACTTGAATTTGGGCACCTAAACTGCGCAATGCGTCGGTGTATCCGAGTCGATCTTCGTAGACCGTTTCATGCACAACGCTCACGCCGTCGGCCTGGGTGAGCGCGGTGACGAACGGCGATTGCCAGTCGGTCATGAATCCGGGATGAACATCGGTCTCAAGAGCTAATGGGCGGAGCATGCGGCGAGCACGATGGAACGTGAGGGTGTCGCCGTCGGCATCGATGGTGAAATCGCCGCCGGCCCTGCGGTACATATTCAAGAAAGTTGAAAAAAGCTGTTGCTGAACGCCGTGGATAGTGATCGTTCCGCCGGTTGCGAGCGCGAGTGAAGCCCAGGATGCCGCTTCGAGGCGGTCACCGATGACACGGTGTTCGAACCCGCCGAGTTCGGAGACACCGGTAACACGGATCGTGCGATTGGGTTCGACCGAAATGATTGCACCCATCTTTTGAAGAACGGCGATGAGGTCGAGAATTTCGGGCTCGATGGCAGCATTCGATAATTCCGAATCGCCTTCAGCCAGCACCGAGGCGAACAGGAATTGTTCGGTAGCGCCGACGCTGGGAAAGGGGAGTGCAATACGCGCACCGCGCATGTGGTCGGCATGCAACTCGATGATGTCGTCGCGATGGATGTCACGAGCCCCGAATGCGCGCAAGACATTGAGATGAAAGTCGACCGGGCGTGGTCCGATGGAACAACCGCCAGGAGCGGCAACGACTGCGTGCCCTGTTCGATGCAGTGAGACAGCAGTCGTGAGAACAGGAATTCGGCTGGCTGCGTGAAGGCGCATGACGTCGTCTTCGCCGAGTGCACGGAACTCGTGTGCGGTAATAACGACGGTGTCATTTTCGTGGACAACGGTTCCGCCGGCGATGCTGATGAGCTCGTCGACGACTCCGATGTCGGTGATCGCTGCGATATTGGTGAGGCGACACGGCTCAACAGTGAGCAGTGCGGCGACCATTGCCTTGGGTAAAGCGTTCTTTGAGCCGCGGACATGGATCTCGCCACTAACGGGCTGGCCACCGCGAACAAGCATCGTGTCGGGCAGATCGGAGGTCGGGGGGATGGCCATTGGCCCTTGATCGTAGGGCGCAGAGGTCAACGTGGCATTACTGGTGATCGCCGAGATGGTGATGACTGTTGGTGCGACTGACGAAACTGGGCGCGGGGTCGATGGGGTCGCGGGGGTAGGGTTCGACGGTTCCACATCGCCCGACCGCCCGCCCGGGGAGACCCCCTCAGTGATTCGCGACACCCTCGCCGCCGCCCTGCGATCGGCATTGTCGACGCTCGAAATTCAACCGATCCCTGAATCGGTTCATCTCGAACGTCCCGCCCGCCGCGAACACGGCGATTGGTCCTCGAATATCGCTTTGGCCACCGCGAAGGCCGCCGGATGGAATCCGCGCGAATTGGCGGGCCGTATGGCCGAGGTTCTCAACGCCGATCTTCCTGCTCACGTCACGTCGGTGGAAATCGCAGGACCTGGGTTCGTGAACTTTCGTTTGGCAGATTCCTGGCTTCACGACGTCCTCATCGATGTCGAAAACGGCGGGCTTGAGAAGTACGCCACATCTTCGGTCGGAACGGGCACCAAGGTTTTGCTTGAGTTCGTCAGCGCCAATCCCACTGGACCACTCCATGCGGGTCACGGACGCGGCGCGGCCTACGGAGATTCGCTTGCTCGCATCCTTGAACGCTGCGGCTACGAGGTCGATCGCGAGAACTATCTCAACGATCGCGGAACGCAGATGCAACTCTTCGTTGCGTCGCTCATTGCGCGCCGCGACGGAACTGCACTTCCTGAAGGTGGCTACCAAGGGGAGTACATCGTCGATTGGGCTGCGGAATTGCCCGCCGATGCAGATGTCTTTGAATGGGGCGAAGAACGCGCTGTTGCCGATCATCGTTTGACACTCAGCCGAATGAATGTTGAGTTCGATAATTGGTTTAGCGAAAAGTCAATGGTCGCCTCTGGAGCAATTGATGTGACGCTGGCCGACTTACGTGAACGCGGAGTTGTCTACGAAGAAGGCGGTGCCGTATGGCTCCGTTCCACCGATTACGGCGATGATAAAGACCGCGTGCTCATCAAGAGCGATGGCGAGTTCACCTATCTGCTCCCCGATATCGCCTATCACCGCGACAAGTTCGCGCGTGGGTATGACCTTCTTATCGATGTCTGGGGCGCAGATCACCACGGATATGTGCCGCGTATGAAGGCGGCAATGCAATCGCTTGGGCACGACCCGGCGGAACTCGAATGCGCAATCATCCAGTTGGTCAACCTGCTGAAGGGTGGCGAGCCGGTTCGTTTCTCGAAGCGAGCGGGTGACATCGTCGAGCTCTCAGAAGTCCTTGACGAGGTCGGAGCCGATGCTGCTCGTCTGACCTATCTACTTCAGTCCATCGATTCCACGCAGACGTTCGATTACGACGTCGTCAAGAGCCGTGCCATGGACAACCCCGTTTATTACGTCCAGATGGCGTACGCCCGTATCCAATCGATCTTCCGCGTTGCGCTGGAACGAAGCGTCGCCACTCTGCCGATCGCACAGGTGGACCTTTCACTACTCATCCATGAGCGCGAACTCGAAGTTCTCCGCGTGCTCTCTGAACTTCCTGACACGGTGTCCACTGCAGCCGTTGATCGTGCGCCACATCGCATAGCAACATGGGTGCGTGAACTTGCGGGGGCCGTTCACGGCTTTTATCACGACTGTTATGTAATGGGCGATGGCGTCTCGAGCGAACTCACGCAGGCGCGGTTGCATCTCGTGGAAGCCGCATCAGTGGGCCTCGCTATTGGTCTTGATCTTCTAGGCGTAAGCGCACCGGACCAGATGTGAGGCACTGATGAACTCGCTTCCACTTTCGCTATTGCCTGACACCGCCACGATTAGCGACAAGGGTCAACTCATCATCGGTGGTTGCGACACGTTGGAACTGGCCGAACAATTCGGCACGCCATTGTTTGTCTACGACGAAGCGCATCTTCGAGCTCGTTGTCGTGAAGCGGTCGCGGCGTTCGGGGTTGGGGTCAACTTCGCAACCAAGGCCTTTCTGTGCACGGCGATGGCACGACTTGCCGCTGAAGAAGGCTGTAACCTCGACGTCTCGACTGGCGGGGAATATCACGTGGCTCGCGCTGCTGGCATACCGGCCGATCGCTTAGTTCTGCACGGCAATAACAAGAGCACTGCAGAACTTCGAACCGCGATGTCTGAAGGTATCGGGCGGATCATCATCGACTCGTTCGATGAGATCGACCGCATCGAAGCACTCGTGGCCGAAGGGCTTCCCGTGCCTCGAGCATTGATTCGAGTCACACCCGGTGTTGAAGCCCATACGCATGAGTTCGTTCGCACCGGACAAGACGATTCGAAGTTCGGTTTTGGGTTGGCCAGTGGCCAGGCCGATGCTGCAGTACTTCGCGCAATCGCTTCCCCAGCAATCGACCTCGTTGGGCTTCATGCGCACATCGGTTCACAGGTGTTCGACGCCGAGTTCTTCGAAATGGCAATCGAAGTCATGGCTCCATTTGTGCAGAAGCACCAACTGCCCGAGTTCTCCGTGGGTGGGGGATTGGGTGTTGCCTATGTCGCCGGTGAGGAAGCTGCATCCATCACTGAATGGGGCGAGGTTGTGCGGGCAGCCTGTGTGGCCGCTGGCATCACGGCACATGTCACCGCTGAACCTGGTCGGGCGCTCGTTGCTCAGGCTGCGATCACGCTGTATTCGGTGGGCACCATCAAAGAGATCCCGGATATCCGTACCTATGTATCGGTCGACGGAGGCATGAGCGATAACCCTCGCCCAGTGCTCTACGGAAGTGGCTACGAGGCGTTTCTGCCGCGTGAAGTGGCAGCCGATCGAGATCGTGTCGTGACGGTTGTCGGAAAGCACTGTGAATCGGGCGACATCCTTGTGCGCGACGCGCTCGTTCCTGCTGATCTCGCCGTCGGTGACATTCTCGCCACACCGGTTACGGGCGCCTACGGGCATTCGATGGGGTCGAACTACAACAAGGTCACGCGTCCTGCGGTTGTCTTCGTTGCTGATGGCAAAGCTCGTCTCGTCGTTCGACGCGAAACACTCGATGATCTGCTTCTCCTTGAGGTCGACTGAGGCCGCATTGTCGACTTCAGAGTTCGTCCTTATCGGTTTTGCGGTTTTCTTTTCATCGTTGATTCAGACCGTTACCGGATTCGGGTTCGCGCTTCTGGCTGTTCCGCTCATGTCGATGGCGGTTCCCACGGATACTGCCGTTGTGATCGCCGCCACGCTGGGAACGTTCACAAGTGGCGGTCAGGCCTGGACCGAGCGCCATCACGGTGATCGTTCGACGATGAAGCGGCTCACGCTTGCTGCGTTCATCGGTGCGCCTTTTGGGCTGATGATTCTCAACGTTGCATCGTCTCAACAACTCAAGATTGGTTTGGCCTTCGTCATCGTGATTTTTTTGGTCGTGAACCTTCGTGGATTCAGACTCGAGCAGGCCAGTACACCTATCGATCTAGCTGCTGGGTTTGTGGCGGGGGTGCTGAGCACGTCGTTGTCAACGAATGGACCTCCGCTGGTGATGGCCTTGCACGCTCGGCATTTCACACCTCAAGTTTTTCGCGCCACGATCTCGTCGGTGTTTGTTTCCATTGGTCTGCTGTCGCTTGTTCTCTTTGCTGCAACTGGTTATTTCACGACTGATGTTGCCTGGTCGCTCTTGGTCGCAGGTCCGACCCTGGTGCTGGGGTTCTTTCTCGGCCACCGGATTCGGGGCCATATCGATCCGATGCGATTCCGCTCGCTCGTGACCCTGTTGCTCGCTGCCACCGCTGTCGTCACCATTGTGAGCGTGATCGCGGGCTGATCGGAAACTCCGTCGAAGTCCACCGGTGAGCGCCGGTAGCCTCTCAGCCGTGGATGAATCGCTGGTGCGTATCGGAGTTCTTGGTTGTGGAACGGTCGGAACGTCTCTTCTCGCGCTCCTCGAGCGTCAGAGCGCAACGATTAACTCTCGCACCGGTCTGTCCCTAGTGGTTTCTCGGATCGCGGTTCGGGATCTCTCGCAAAAGCGTTCAGTGGTTGTTGGTGCCGACGTGTTTACTGACGACGCGCTTTCTGTGGTTTCTGATCCATCAATCGACATCATCGTCGAAGTGATGGGTGGAATTGAACCCGCGCGTGGGCTGGTTCTCGCTGCGCTCGCTGCCGGAAAACCTGTCATCACCGCCAACAAAGCGCTCCTTGCCGCCCATGGTTCTGAATTGTTTGCTGCCGCTGAAGTGGCAGGAGTCGACATTCTCTTTGAAGCCTCCGTCGCTGGAGGCATTCCGTTTATTCGCCCACTGCGTGAGTCGTTGCTCGCAGAGCCGGTAGTGCGTGTGATGGGCATCATGAACGGAACGACCAATTACATCCTTACTCGCATGAGCGAAGCGGGAGCCGCTTACTCCGAAGCTCTCGCCGAAGCGCAGGCGCTCGGATACGCGGAAGCCGATCCAACTGCTGACGTCGAAGGACACGATGCCGCGGCGAAGATCGCAATTGTCGCGTCAATCGCTTTTGGCGCGGAAGTAACAAGTGCCGATGTTCAATGCGAAGGCATTTCTGGTGTTTCGGCCGATGACATTTCCTTCGCCCAACGTCATGGCTATGCCATCAAGTTGCTCGCCATCGCAGAACGGTTTTCGCTGCCGGGTGGCGATGAACTCTCAGCGCGCGTCCATCCGTGCCTCATACCCAATGCCCATCCGCTTGCGGCAGTCCGCGAGAGCTTCAATGCGGTCTTTGTGCAAGGCGATGCCGTTGGCGATCTCATGTTCTACGGGCGTGGAGCTGGTGGCGATCCGACCGCATCTGCGGTCCTCGGCGATCTCGTGGATGCTGCGGTGAACCTCCAAAGTGGTGCGCACGCGTCACTTGGCATGTTTGTTCCGATGCCATTTCGTTCGAACGACGAACTCGACGCGGCGTGGTACCTCAGTCTTCGTGTCGATGACCGCCCAGGCGTTCTTGCCGCGATCGCTGGCGTGTTCGGGTCACATGGGGTTTCGATCGATTCGATGGAACAACATTCGTTGTCAGGCCCCGAGACGGCCGCTGACGAAGCCCGTATCGATCTGATCATCCATCCCGCTCTTGAACGAGATGTACGTGCAACGCTTGTGTCGCTTAGTGAACTTGAGTCAGTTCGAAGTCTGGGGTCCACGATCCGCGTACTGATTGACGCAGGCATCTAATGGCTCCTCTCACGTACGTCAGCACACGCGGGGCAGCGCCTGAACTTGGTTTCTCGGATGTTCTGCTCGCCGGTCTAGCGATCGATGGCGGCCTTTATGTCCCATCGGAGTGGCCGTCGCTAACGGTTGGTTCCCTCGAGCGATTCGCATCGATGTCATACGCCGAAATTGCCGTCGAAGTGATGTGGCCGTTTGTTGAAGGCTCCTTCGATCGCGACACATTCGAAGCAATCGTTTCAGACGCGTATGCGATATTCGGCGCTGAAGAAGTAGTGCCGCTCGCCGACCTCGGCGACAACTTTTGGCTCGCTGAGCTTTTTCACGGTCCAACGCTTGCGTTCAAAGACATCGCGCTTCAGCTTGTCGGCCGGCTTTTCGACGACGAACTCACCCGCCGTGGCAAAAAAATCACGATCGTCGGGGCTACCTCTGGCGATACTGGTTCAGCGGCAATCGAGGCCTTACGCGATCGCCCCACTGCCGAGGTGTTCATCCTTCATCCTGCTGGGCGTGTTTCCGAGGTTCAGCGTCGCCAGATGACAACAGTTCTCGCGCCGAATGTGCACAACATCGCTGTCGAGGGGACATTCGATGATTGTCAAGACATGGTCAAGGCACTGTTCGCCGATAAGAACTTCCGTGAATCGCGCAACCTCTCCGCAGTGAACTCCATTAACTGGGCACGGGTCATGGCTCAGATGGTTTATTACGTCACCAGTACGGTGCGACTTGGCGGCGGCGCGGGTCGGCCGGTCGCGTTCTCGGTCCCGACCGGAAACTTCGGAAATGTTTTCGCTGGGTATGGCGCGCAGCGAATGGGAACGCCAATTTCTCAGTTCGTCGTCGCGTCGAACCGCAATGACATCCTCACGCAGTTCCTCACTACGGGAACGATGACAATCGGCGAGGTGCAACCAACCCTCAGCCCGAGCATGGACATCCAAGTGTCGTCCAACCTCGAGCGCCTGCTCTTTGAGATTCATGGTCGCGATGGTGCGGCAATCGCTGAACTCATGGATCGATTCCGTTCCGAGGGCACCGTGTCAGTCGACTCTGGTCGGCTCGATCTCTTGTCCGAGCATTGGGCCGCATCCCGGGTCGACGATGCCAAGACGGCGGCAACGATCTCGGGGCTTTATGAGCAGACAGGGATGCTCATCGATCCTCATACCGCCGTCGGCCTCGCTGCCGCCAGAGCGGCCCGAACCGATCCATCGGTGCCGATGGTGGTGCTTGCGACCGCTCATCCCGCGAAGTTCCCCGATGCCGTCGAGGCTGCGACTGGAGTTCGACCACCCCTGCCTGAACACCTGTCCGATCTGTTCGATCGGCCCGAGAAATTCGATACCTACCCCAATGATTTCGAGACGGTACGCGGCGCCATCGAGGCAACGCTCGATCGCGGCTGACCCGATCTACCTACTTGCGCCAGATTCGGGCAGAATGACGGTCCGATGAAATACGTGGTTTGTGTCCCCGATGGTTGCGCCGACGAGCCGCTCGCTGAGCTCGACGGACGAACCCCACTCCAAGCAGCGCGCATGCCCGTGCTCGATGCCATTGCGTCGCGTTCACTGGTTGGTCGCGCTGCGGTTATTCCTACGGGGCTTCCACCGGGTTCAGATGTCGGAAACATGTCGATCTTCGGATACGACCCAGTGAAGTACCACACGGGTCGTGCGCCGATTGAGGCAGCGGCACTCGGTCTCAAACTTCGACCCGAACAGGTCGCCTACCGCTGCAACCTTTCAACGGTTGGCGACGATGGCACGATGATCGATTTCGCCGGTGGGCATCCGTCCACCGAACGCGCCGCCGGGGCAATCGAAGCGATGCACAATGCGTTCGCCGACGAAGGCATTGAGTTTCACCGCGGTGTGCAATATCGCCACATCATGGTTGCGCCCACCGACTGGGCAGAAGCGGAATGTGCACCGCCCCACGACCTCACCGGCAAGCCACTCATTTGGCCGACCGGATCAGCGGCTTCAAAACTTCAACGTGTCATGGACGCATCGCGCGAAATCCTCGCCGATTTCGACATTGACGCGAACACGGTTTGGCTATGGGGCCAGGGTTTCCAGCCGCAAATGCCATCGTTCGAAAGTCAGTACGGGCTGAAGGCCGGGTTAGTCACCGCAGTCGATTTAGTTCGCGGTCTCGGTGTTCTCACCGACATTGAAGTTGTCGAACTTGAATCTGCTACCGGTTGGTATGACACCGATTACGAAGGAAAACGCGATTGCGCGATCGACGGTCTTGACAACGGACTCGATCTTTTCATCGTGCATGTCGAGGCCACTGATGAAGCTGGACACGCAGGAAATGTGGAAGAAAAAGTCCGAGCGTTAGAGAACTGGGATTCACGGATTCTTGCCGGGCTCGTGGAATCGCTCGATGCCAGCGGTCCGTGGCGAATGCTTATGCTCCCTGATCACGCCACTCCGTTGGCGCTTCGCACACATACGCCTGATGCGGTTCCGTATTTGCTCTTCGACTCAACTGTCGATGGCCCGGGCGGCGAGTACACCGAAGCCGGCGTTGCCGGTCTGCCGATCGTCCCTGGGCATGAACTCATGGGGCGCTTGGTCGCTGGTTGATCTGTTGGTGTCGGAGTTAGAGCACCGCTAACCTCACATTGTCGATTGCGACCGCCTCGGCTGGTCCATCGTCTCACCGTCGTCCGACGGACCATCCATTCGACCGAGTGGATGACTCTCCTGCACCGCACTTCCGTTTTCGAAGATCCATCACTCTCATCCGGACGATTGCGTCTGGGAGAAACGAGTTTCCAATGTCCGAGAAGGACCAACGCGCAACGCTTGAAGCGAAAGATCGCGACGAGCTCTTGACGATCGCCTCAACTCTTGGGGGCAAACCGGGCTCGAGAGCCAAAAAGGCTGATGTCATCGAGATGATCCTCGAACTCATTGCCGATTCTGAGCCCGCTGCGCCCAAGCCGCGTCGCGGTCGTCCACCGAAGGCTGCCGTCGTGGAAGAAGCACCAGTCCACGAAGCAGTCTTCGAATTTGAAGAGGACGAAATTTCGTCAGAGGTCGATGACGCTGTCGCCGAAACCGAGAGCGCTACCGACGACGATGAGGTCGTGGCCGCCGAGGGGACTTCGCATCCGCAGACCGGAAGTGATTCCGACGGCGAGTTCGATAACGAAGGTGGCGCGCGCCGACGTCGACGTCGCGGCCGCGATCGCGGGGGCGAACGCTCTGAGACCAGAACTGATGAACCGTGGTCGGGTGACCCCATTGAGGTTTCGGGCGTTCTCGATCTGCGCGACGAGGGCTATGGCTTCATTCGCGTAAGCGGCTATTTGCCAACTCGTGAAGATGTCTATGTCTCGGTGAAACAAACTCGACAGTTCTCACTTCGGCGTGGCGATGTGATCACGGGCACGAGTCGCCCGGCAGCACGGAATGAAAAGAATCCGGCGCTCCTCCGCATTGACACGGTCAATGACGGAACTCCCGATGCCGCTCGTGATCGCCGTCGTTTCGACGATCTCACGCCTCTCTTCCCCGACGAACGACTCACGTTGTCGTCCCGGGACGAGCCGTACAACATGACCTCGCGAATCATCGATCTTCTGTCACCGATCGGAAAGGGCCAGCGCGGACTCATTGTTGCCCCACCGAAGGCAGGCAAAACAACGGTGATGAAGCAGATCGCGAAGTCGATCTCAGAGAACAATCCCGACGTGCATCTCATGGTGCTCCTTGTCGACGAGCGTCCAGAAGAAGTGACTGACATGCGTCGTTCGGTCGATGGCGAGGTCATCGCGTCAACCTTCGATCGACCAGCGGAGGAACACACATCAGTCGCAGAGCTTGTGCTTGAGCGTGCGAAGCGTCTGGTTGAAGACGGACGTGACGTTGTTGTGATTCTTGATGGGATCACGCGCCTCGCTCGTGCCTACAACCTCGCCGCTCCCACGACCGGGCGAGTGATGTCTGGTGGTATTGACACTGGTGCGCTGTACCCGCCGAAGAAGTTTTTCGGTGCGGCTCGAAACCTCGAAGAGGGCGGATCGCTCACGATCATCGCCAGCGCTCTCGTCGAAACGGGCTCGAAGATGGACGATGTCATCTTCGAAGAGTTCAAGGGCACCGGGAACATGGAACTGCGTCTCGATCGCCGACTGGCCGAGCGCCGTCTCTATCCGGCAATCAACGTCGATGCGTCCTCCACTCGCCACGAGGAACTGCTCTACGAGCCCAAGCAACTCAAGGACGTTCACAAGCTCCGTCGAGTGCTCGCAGGGCTCGCCGATGGGGGAAGTAGTGCCCCAGGTCTTGAGATGCTGATCGACCGATTGGGCACATTCCGCACGAATGACGAGTTCTTGGCCGAGGTGGCCAAGGGCTGAGTCCCTGCTCAGGACGGGTTCGGGGCTCATATTGCGGTTCCGCTTCCCGACCGGCAGACTTGAGAGTCCCGAAATCTCTTTGGAGCTCTGCCATGAAGGCTGACATTCATCCCGACTACGTCGATTCGACCGTGAAGTGTTCCTGTGGGAACACCTTCACCACGCGTTCCACGAAGGCCGAGCTCACCTCGGAACTCTGCAACGAGTGCCATCCGTTCTATACGGGCAAGCAGAAACTGGTCGACACCGGCGGACGTATCGAGAAGTTCGAGAAGCGTTACGGCAAGCGCCGCAAATAGCGGCATCTCTGAGCCACTGCGCGGTCAGGAGCCGACCGTGCCCCTCGATCCAAATCAACGAACTCGATTGCTCGCCGCGAAAGCACGAGCGCTCGTTGGCGATGCCACAGGGATCGATCAATCAGAACTTCGAACGACGCCATTCACTGGCGGCGCAATGGTGCATGTCGGTGAAGCGCTTTGGTGTCTGCTCGACGATTTCGCGATCCGGAGCTTCGGACCAGCAATGGTCTTGGCTGATCGCGAGCGCTTCGAGACCTTTCACGTCATGGCCGAATCGGAAGCAACTTCAGGCGTACTTGCTCGTCGCGCCGCTCAATTTACGAACGGCCCTTCGGTGTGGCGAATCGAGGGCCGAACCCTCGTTGCCGCGGTGCCCGCGCCGACGCCTGTCCCCGTGGAACCATCAGCAGCGGCGCGTGAACTCATCGGAATGTTGACCGATGCTGGTGTCGATGTCTCGGTAGAACACGGCGAGATCCGTGGCGAATTACGGGGTTTAGAAATCGCTCGGGTTGTTGAGTCACCCGATGGCACCCGCCTTGAAGTCGGCGTGGGCCGCCACGACCGCGAAGCATTCACAATGGTGCATGGCAATCTTCCAACTGCACTGGCATTGGAATCGGTTATCTCGAGCGTCGATGCCGTTCGCCGTGCTGAGGCCGAGGCCCATCCTTTGCGGCATCTTGCTCCCGAAGGCTGGTTGCGTTGGCGCCTTGTCCACGACCCTCAGCTCATCGGAGCCCGTGAGCTCCGACCGGTCCAGCCACCATTACCTCGTGACAGCGTCAAAGACGTCGGCGCTTCAATTGCTGTTGGTCTCGACAACGACGGCGCGTCGATCGTCGTGGCCTGTTCTGTGGGCGTCGATCTCGATGTCGTTCCAACTGCGGCCGATGCTCGTGCGCTGAACGATCCTTCGGCTCGTGTCATGATCGTTGTTCCTGAACGAGACGATCATCCTGCGACACGGAGGCTTGCCAGTCGGCTTTTAGAGCCTGCTGAAGTTGTCGGACTGTCGGGCGAGTGGCGCGAGAGCGAGACTGCATCATGAGCATGCTCGAACGACTTCCAAGCCTCGAGCGCGAATATGCCGAGATCGAGGGATCCCTTGCTGATCCGACGGTGATTTCAGAGCAGAATCGTTATGCGGAACTCAATCGTCGATACCGCGATCTTGGTGAACTCGTGAGCCGATTACGTGAGCTCGCCCAATCGACCGAGGATCTCGCCGCTGCTCGCGAAATGTTCACCGATGCCGATGGTGCTGATCGCGAAATGTTGCGGAACGAGATCGACACAGCCGAACTGGCTATCGCTCGACTTGATGAAGAGATCAAAGTCCTTTTGTTACCGAAGGATCCGAATGATGCGCGCAATGTCATTGTCGAGCTTCGTGGTGCGGAAGGCGGCGAAGAAGCCAACTTGTTCGCTCGAGACTTGTTTGAGATGTACCGGGGCTTTGCCACAAAGCAAAACTGGAAGTTCGAGATTATGGACGCGCAGGCTTCCGATCTCGGGGGCTATTCAGATGTGACCTTCCGTCTCGCCGGCGATGGCGTCTGGTCGAAAATGAAACACGAAGGTGGGGTCCATCGAGTCCAGCGTGTTCCGGTTACAGAAAGTCAGGGCCGAGTTCATACGTCATCAGCAACGGTGACCGTGCTTCCGGAAGCCGATGAGGTCGACGTGGTTCTCGATCCCAACGAACTTCGCATCGATGTGTACCGCTCTTCCGGTCCTGGTGGTCAGTCCGTGAACACCACCGATTCCGCTGTTCGCATTACGCATCTCCCCACCGGCGTTGTCGTTGCGATGCAGGACGAAAAGAGCCAAATCCAAAATCGTGAAAAGGCGATGCGCGTCCTTCGTAGTCGGCTGCTGCAGGCCGAACAAGAGAAACAAGCTGCCGAAGCATCGGGTGCGCGAAAAGCCCAAACCGGTGGCGGTGGTCGTTCCGAAAAGGTGCGTACCTACAACTTCAAAGAAAACCGCCTCACTGATCATCGGATTGGCCTCACTCTTTACAAACTGGACAAGGTTCTCGGTGGCGAACTCGATGACGTCATCGATGCACTTGTCGCTGACGAACGGGCAACTCAGTTGGCCGAACGCGACATATGAGCGAGAACACCACAACGTGGAGAGAGGTCGCTGCTGAAACCGAAGAGCGGCTTTCCGGTGTCACGTCCTCGCCGGCGAGTGAAACCCGTTGGATCATCGAGCGCGCTGCGGGCTTCGATGGGGCTGAGTATGTGCTCGGTCTCGACGTGAAGGTCACCGAACGGGGAATGCATTTCCACGACCTAATGGTTGAACGACGGCTTGCGGGTGAGCCGCTGCAATACGTGCTTGGTCGTTGGGGATTTCGCACATTGGATCTATTCGTCGATCGACGTGTACTCATCCCGCGTCCCGAAACGGAAGTCGTTGCTGGCCTGGCTATCGCTGAATTGCAGTCAATGCGTGCGAACGGAATCGATCGGCCCGTCGTCGTTGATCTCGGCACAGGCTCAGGAGCGATTGGGCTTTCCGTAGCAGCCGAAGTGGAACGCGCAGAAGTGTGGATCAGCGATGCGTCAACTGATGCACTTGTGGTGGCGCGTTCAAATCTCGCCGGTATCGGTCGAGCTGCTACCCGGGTGCGCGCGGTTGAGGGATCATGGTTTGAAGCGCTTCCAGAAGAACTGATTGGAACGATCGACCTGATTGTCAGCAATCCTCCCTATGTCGCGATCGGTGACGAGGTCGAGGATGTTGTTCGAGAGTGGGAACCGATGTCAGCGTTGTTCGCCGGCGATGACGGACTCGATGACATTCGAAAAATTTTGACTGGTGCAGTGACTTGGCTGCGGCCTGGTGGAACATTGGTTCTCGAGATGGCTCCCGATCAGGTGCCAATGGTGTCGGATCTGGCACTCGCAAACGGCTTTGTCACTGCCGAATGCCATAGCGATCTCGCCGGTCGACCTCGAGCAGTTGTCGCTCGGGTAGGCGGCTGATCATGCCCGTTGTTCTCGCCCTGATCTCATCAGTTCTTTGGGGGACTTCTGACTTCTTTGGGGGCACTGCCTCAAAAAAGTCGCCGTCAACCACCGTGCTTCTGTGGGCAAGCCTTGTAGCGCTCCCTGTGATCATCGCCGTCACGTTGATCAGTGGTGATTTTGTTTTCGATTCAACCGTGGTGAACTGGGGAATCCTCGCTGGTGTGTCGTGTTCGATCGGCATTGTGTTGCTCTATCGGGGTCTGGCAACGGGCCCCATGGGTGTCGTGGCACCGATCGCGAGCACGTCAGTCTTGGTGCCTGTGATTGCGGGTTTTGTGCGGGGTGAAAGCCCGGGGGCTTGGCAAACCATCGGAATCGTGATTGCCATTGTTGGTGTGATTCTCGCTGGGGGACCACATGTGCGTGATTTCCGCACAGGCGGTCATCGCCCGATCTTGTTGGCGCTCGGCGCCGCGTTGGGAATCGGTATTTCGTTGCTTGCCGTTGCGAACGGGAGCGACCATAGTGCCTATTCGACACTTCTCGTCATGCGGTTTGTTTACCCGGTATTGCTCTTTGCGATCGTTCTCGCGACACGCGCACCACGCAAGCCGGCAACTTCAGTCCTTCCGATGGTTGCTGTTGCGGGAATCGGCGATGTTATTGCTGTGACGCTTTACGGCGTGGCGACGCAATCTGGCTCACTGCCCGTGGTCGCTGCGCTTGCATCAATGTTCCCGGTAATGACCCTTGTTCTTGCCCGTCAAGTGCACCATGAGCGCCTCGAACGCGAACAGTGGGTCGGAGCTGCGTTGGCACTTATTGGTGTGATCGTGGTTGTCGCGACCTGAAGTTCTGCGTTTAGAAATGCCAGGGATAGGCGGACCAATCGGGGTCGCGCTTTTCTAAAAAGGAATCGCGTCCTTCGGCGGCTTCATCGGTTCCATAGGCGAGTCGGGTGGCTTCGCCCGCAAAAATTTGCTGTCCCACGAGTCCGTCGTCGATGAGATTGAACGAGTACTTCAGCATTCGCTGAGCGGTAGGGCTTTTGCCGTTAATCATTGCTGCCCATTCAAGAGCAACCTTCTCTAAGTCGGCATGAGGCACGACTTCGTTCACTGCGCCCATCTGAAACATTTGCGCGGCGCTGTATTCGCGCCCCAAGAAGAAGATTTCGCGAGCGAACTTTTGGCCGACCTGACGTGCGAGGTATGCAGAGCCAAAGCCTCCGTCGAAACTCGCGACATCAGCATCGGTCTGTTTGAACTTCGCATGCTCTTTACTCGCGAGTGTGAGATCACAAACGACATGAAGGCTGTGACCACCGCCCGCCGCCCAACCGGGCACGACACAAATGACAATCTTCGGCATGAAACGAATGAGACGCTGCACTTCGAGAATGTGAAGTCGACCGCTGCGCGCCGGATCAATTGAGTCTGCAGTTTCGCCGTCGGCGTAGCGATAGCCGTCTTTGCCGCGGATGCGCTGGTCGCCGCCTGAACAAAACGCCCAGCCACCGTCTCGGGGTGACGGTCCGTTGCCGGTGAGTAGGACACACCCAACGTCGCTGGACATGCGGGCATGGTCGAGGGCCCGGTAGAGCTCATCGACGGTTTGAGGGCGGAAGGCGTTGCGGATTTCGGGTCGATTGAACGCAACCCGCACCGTTCCTTGATCGACAGCGCGGTGATAGGTGATGTCGACGAGGTCCTCAAATCCAGCGATTGGGTGCCAAGCAGCGGGATCAAAAAGTTCCGAGACCATGAATTCCTCCGGTCGGATCAGGTGGGTTGCGCCTACCATGATCGCGGACGGGGGCACCCGTCCATGCCGAAGGGTGAGAATTATGTTTGGGAAGCGGAAAAAGGCAGTGAATGGCGCCGCTCGATTGCGAGGGCTGGCGTTCTTCGAGGGGTTCAGCGACGCCGATCTCGACCGGGTTGCGCAGTTAGCCGACGATGTTGAGGTCGAGGCAGGAGAGCTCCTGATCGATCAAGGGCGAGTGGGCCAAGAGTGCTTCGTCATCGAATCTGGTCAGGCCGAGGTGTTTGTCGGTGAGGAACATCTCGTTACCGTCGGGCCTGGCTCGATGGTTGGGGAGATGGCGCTTATCGATCGGCGACCGCGTACTGCGACAGTTGTGGCCACGACCTCGATGGCTTTGCTTGCTTTCGACACCAAGGCGTTTCAGAAACTTTTGAGTGAAATGCCGAAAGCAGAAGAGCGCGTGCACGCGCTGCTCGCTGCCCGCATCAAAGCCAATCTGAAGGTCGACTGATTCCTCGACTTCTTCAGTCGAATGAAATAGTTCCGTCTGCCGAGCGCTGCGCGCGCGAGCCAACAAGTTCGGTCGTCATCGCCGCATTCATGAAATCTGCATCGGAAGACCTTCCCCATGCACGGTGACCATTAGGTGTGCGCGTCGCAACAAGTGCGTGAGTCGGAACATCGGCGAACACGACAGTTGCGCTTTCGATCGTGACATCGCCGGTCCAGACGTCGTCACATTCCACGCGAGGAAGCGCGTCGACTTCGGCCTGAGGGTTGGAGTGGCGGTATGCCCCGGCCTTGGGCGGAGTCGTTGACGCGATCAACACCGCGTGTTCGGTGGTGTAACCGCCATTGGCGGTGCAGAGACCGAATGCGCCCGAGTCTTTTCGCAACGTGTCGACCATCGTGGCGAGACCGTGTGTGACGTAATTGTTGTAGGGCCCTCCGGCGAAGGTCATTCCGCCAGTCACAGTGAGTGATCGAGACGCGCCAATGCCTCCCCATCCGGTTCCGTTGACGTTGGAATCAGGGATTAACCCGAGTTCGAACGCGCCGATCTGAACTGCGGACGGGAAACACGAATAGAGATCGAAGTAGGAGACGTCTTCGGGACCGCGCTCGGCAAGTGCATAGACATCCCGACCAGCGGCGCGAAGGGCGGGCGATGAACAGAGGTCGACGCGGTTCGAAATGTTCCAGTGGTCAAGGGCTTCTGCTCCTGCGTGAAGAAACACCCAGCGATCCCGAGGAACTCCAGCCCGTTCGGCAGCGGCAACCGATGTGATGAGTACCGCAGCGCCCTGGTCAACCTGATTGTTTGAACACAATCGCTTGGTGTACGGCCACGTGATCATTCGGTTCTCAGTAGAGGGCGTTGTGATCTCGGGGCCGGAGAGGGGAGTGCGGATCCACGCATTTGGATTCGTGGCCGAGACGTCCGAAAATGCCGACCACAGTGAACCGATTCGGTCGATGTGCTGATCGATAGTGAGACCAAGTCGAGCTCGGAGCGCAATTTCGAATAAGGGATAAATGTGAATTGGCATCTGCAGCCCGCGAGC